>NZ_JBMDJI010000035.1:0-41782 GCF_057809115.1 Pseudomonas sp. FG47 | reverse complement strand
CAACGGCAAGCTGGAGCGCAAGGCGTTGCCGGCGCCGGATGTGAGCCAGCAGCAGGCCTACGTGGCACCGCGCAGTGAGTTGGAGCAGCGTATTGCGCAGATCTGGCAAGAGGTGCTCAAGGTCGAGCAAGTAGGCCTGCACGACAACTTCTTCGAGCTGGGCGGTGACTCGATCATCTCGATCCAGGTAGTCAGCCGGGCGCGTCAGGCCGGTATCCGCTTCACTCCCAAGGATCTGTTCGAGCAACAGACCGTGCAGCAATTGGCCGGGGTCGCCCGGGTTGGCGAGGCGGCACTGGCGATCGACCAGAGCCCCCTGCAGGGCGACACGCCGCTGTTGCCGTTCCAGCAGGTGTTCTTCGACACCGAGATCCCCGAACGCCATCACTGGAACCAGTCGGTCCTGCTCAAGGCCGGCGAGACATTGCAGGCTGAACTGCTGGAGCAGGCACTGCAAGCGCTGGTGCGCCATCACGATGCCTTGCGCCTGAGCTTCGTCGAGCAGGCCGAAGGCTGGCAGGCGCGCTTCCTCGACCTGGATGCCGTGCAGGCGCTGTGGCAGCGCGAGCCACTGTTGTGGCGTGCCACGGCCAATGACGAGCACACCTTGCAGGCCATCGGCGACGAAGCCCAGCGCAGCCTCGACCTGGGCCAGGGCCGCCTGGTGCGCGGCGTGCTGGTCGATTGTGCCGAGGGTGAGCAACGACTGCTGCTGGTGATCCATCACCTGGCGGTCGATGGCGTGTCCTGGCGCATCTTCCTCGAGGACCTGCAGCGCGCCTACCAGGCGCTGGTCGACGGCCAGGCCACCGTGCTGCCGGCCAAGACCAGCTCGGTGCGCCAGTGGGCCGAGCGTCTGCAGGGCTATGCCCGCGACGAGCGTCGGCAAGCCGAGCTGCAATTCTGGCAAACCCAGCTGCAAGGCCTGGCCACGGCGCTACCGCTGGACCGTGCCGGCAGCCTGGCGCGCCGCCATGCACGGACCGTGCATACCCACCTGGACCCGGTCGTCACCCGCCAGCTGTTGCAGCAGGCGCCAGCGGCCTACCGCACCCAGGTCAACGACTTGTTGCTCAGTGCCTTGGCGCGGGTGATCGCCGGTTGGACCGGCAACAATGCAGTGCTGGTGCAGCTGGAAGGCCATGGTCGCGAGGCGTTGTTCGACGACATCGACCTGGTGCGCAGCGTCGGCTGGTTCACCAGCCTGTATCCGGCACGCCTGGACGCCCACGCCGAGATCGGCGCGACCATCAAGCAGGTCAAGGAGCAGTTGCGTGCCATTCCCGACAAGGGCCTGGGCTACTCGGCGCTGCGCCACCTCGGTGACCCTGCCAGCCGTGCGGCATTGGCGGCACTGCCTGAGGCGGGCATCACCTTCAACTACCTGGGCCAGTTCGATGCCGGTGGCGACGCCGACCAGCCGGCCTTGCTGGCGCTGTGCGCGGGCGCCAAGGGTGACGAACAGGATCTCGAGGCGCCGCTGGGCAACAGCCTGACCCTGAACGGCCAGGTGTTCGACGGCGTCTTCAGCATGGCTTGGACCTTCAGCGCCGAGCAGTTCGATGACGCCACCGTGCAGGCCCTGGCCGACGCCTATGGCGCGCAGCTGCAGGCGATGGTCGCCCATTGCCTGGCAGCAGAGCACGGCGGCGTCACGCCGAGCGACTTCCCGCTGGCGGCGTTGACCCAGGCGCAGCTCGACGAGCTGCCGATAGCGGCGGCGCACATTGAGGACATCTATGCGCTGGCACCCATGCAGCGCGGCATGCTGTTCCATACCTTGTACGAGGCCGAGGGCGGGGACTACCTCAACCAGATGAGCCTGGCGGTCGACGGGCTCGACCCGCAACGCTTCCGTGCCGCCTGGCAGGCCACCCTCGACGAACACGAAGTACTGCGCAGCAGCTTTGTCTGGGAAGGGCTGGACGAGCCGGTGCAGGTGGTGCACAAGCACCTGGCGCTGCCGTTCCAGTGCCTGGACTGGCGTGGCCGCGACGATCAGCAGGCGGCGCTCGAGGCCCTGGCGCACGCAGAGTTGACGCAAGGTTTCGAACTCGGTGCCGCGCCACTGCTGCGGGTATTGCTGGTGCAGCTGGACGACACCTGTTATCAGTTGATCCAGACCCACCATCACATTCTCATGGATGGCTGGAGCCATTCGCAGTTGATGGCCGAAGTACTGCAGCGCTACAACGGCAACACGCTGCCGGCCAGGGTCGGTCGCTATCGCGATTACATCGCCTGGCTGCAGCGTCAGGACGCGGCCAAGGCCGAGGGCTTCTGGCGTGGCCAGCTGGCCCTGCTCGAGGAACCGACGCGCCTGGTGCAGGCCATGGCCAACCTGCGTGCCAAGGATGCCCCGACCCAGGGGCATGGCGAGCTTGTTCGCCTGCTCGACGCGCAGCAGACGGCAGCCCTCGCAGGTTTCGCACGGCAGCAGAAAGTCACCGTCAACACCGTGGTCCAGGCGGCCTGGCTGCTGCTGCTGCAGCGCCAGACCGGACAGGATGCGGTGGCCTTCGGTGCCACGGTGGCCGGGCGCTCCGCCGAGGTTCGTGGCGCCGAGCAGCAGGTCGGCTTGTTCATCAACACGCTGCCGGTGGTGGCCGCGCCCCTGCCAGAGCAGCGCGTCGGCCAGTGGCTGCAGCAGGTCCAGGCGCAGAACCTGGCGCTGCGCGAGTTCGAGCACACGCCGCTGTTCGAGGTTCAGCGTTGGTCCGGCCATGGCGCCGAATCGCTGTTCGATACCCTCATGGTGTTCGAGAACTACCCGGTCGCCGAGGCGCTCGAGCAGGAGGCACCGGCGGGGCTGAGTTTCTCCGGGATCGACAATCACGAGCAGACCAACTACCCGTTGACCCTGTCGGTCACCCTCGGGGCCAGCCTGCACCTGCACTTCAGCTACACCCACGCGGCCTTCAGTGCGGCGATGACCGCGCAGTTGGCCAACCGTCTGGTCAAACTGCTGGCGTCGATGCAGGACGATGCCGACGCGCCGCTCAGCGAACTGGCCTGGCTGGAGGCCGATGAGTCGCGACGGCTGGTGCATGACTGGAGCACGGCGGCGTTCGACTGCCCGAGCGATGAGCCGGTGCATGTGCTGTTCGAAGCCCAGGCAGCGCGCACGCCCGAGGCCCCGGCGTTGTTGTTCGAAGACCGGCAACTGAGCTATCGGGCACTGAACGAGCAGGCCAACCAACTGGCGCGCAAGCTGGTCGAGCAGGGAGTGGGTCCGGATGTGCTGGTGGGCATCGCCGCCGACCGTGGCCTGGAGATGATCGTTGGCCTGCTGGCGGTGCTCAAGGCCGGCGGCGGCTATGTGCCGCTCGACCCCAGCTACCCGCAGGACCGCCTGTTGTGCATGATCGAGGACAGTCGCATTGCCTTGCTGCTTGGCCATGCCGAAGTGGTTGGCCGCCTGGCGGTGCCCGACAGCTTGCCGCGCCTGTTGCTGGACCAGCCGCAGCACTGGGCGCGGTACGCCACCGACAACCTGGTCAACCGGGTGCATGGCGAACACCTGGCGTACGTCATGTTCACCTCCGGCTCCACGGGCCGACCCAAGGGCGTGGGCATCAGTCAGCGCGCGCTGACCCGGCATGCCTTCGTGTCCGTCGGTTTCTTTGGGCTGAGCGCCGAGGACCGTGGGCTGCAGTTTTCCACCTTCAACTTCGACGGCTTCGTCGAGCAGTTGTATCCGCCGCTGATCTGCGGCGCCAGCGTGGTCTTGCGCGGTAACGAGATCTGGGACAGCGAAACGTTCTACCGCGAACTGATCGACAAGGACATCAGTGTGGTCGACCTGACCACCGCCTACTGGAACATGCTGGCCAAGGACTTCGCCGCCCAGGCGCCACGCGCCTATGGTCGCCTGCGCCAGGTGCACAGCGGTGGCGAAGCGATGCCGGTTGAAGGCCTGGCCGCCTGGCAGGCCGCGGGCCTGGGCCATGTGCGCCTGCTCAACACCTATGGCCCGACCGAGGCCACGGTGACGGTGAGCACCCTCGATTGCAGCGACTACGTCAATGGCCGCGAGCCGTTGCCGTTGACCCTGTCCATTGGCCGGGCCCTGCCAGGGCGCAGCCTGTACCTGCTGGACGATCATGGCCAACCCGCCGCGGTGGGGGTGGTCGGTGAGTTGATGATTGGCGGTGAGTTGCTGGCGCGCGGTTATTTCGGCCGCCCGGGGCTGACCGCCGAGCGCTTCCTGCCTGACCCGTTTGCCGCCGATGGTGGTCGTTTGTACCGCACCGGTGACCTGGTTCGTTATCGCGAGGACGGGCTGATCGACTACATCGGTCGGGTCGACCACCAGGTGAAGATTCGCGGTTTCCGTATCGAGCTGGGTGAAATCGAGGCACGCCTGGTCGAGCACCCGCAGGTGCATGAAGCGGTGGTGGTGGCGCGCAAGGCCGCCAGCGGCCACCAGCTGGTTGGCTACTACGTGGCGCGTGACCAAGCGCAGGGCGCGGATACCGCGTTGTTGCGCGAGTCGCTGCGCGAGCACCTCAAGGCGTTGTTGCCGGACTACATGGTGCCCGCCTACCTGGTGGCCTTGCCGCGCCTGCCGCTGAGCCCCAACGGCAAGCTGGATCGCAAGGCACTGCCGGAGGTTGACACCAGCGAACTGCAGCAAGCCTACGAGGCGCCGCGCGATGCCCTGCAGGCCACCCTGGCGACGATCTGGCAGGACGTGCTGCACCTTGAGCGCGTTGGCATCAGCGACAACTTCTTCGAGTTGGGTGGTGATTCGATCGTCTCGATCCAGGTGGTCAGCCGGGCGCGTCGCGCCGGTATCGTGTTCACCCCGAAACAGCTGTTCGAACAGCAGACCATCGCCGCGCTGGCGGCGGTGGCCAGCCATGACGGCGGCGACCCTGCGCGGCAGCAGGAGGCGCTCAGCGGCGCGTTGCCGGCCTTGCCGGTGCTGGCCGACGCCGGCGCGCAGTGGATGCAGTGGCGCGTGCCGGCGACGCTGGACCGGGCGCGGCTCGAGCAGGCGCTGGGGGCGCTGGTCGGCCATCACGACAGCTTGCGCGTGCGTGTTGCCGTGGAGGGCAACGAGTACTTGCCGCTGGAGGCCCTGCAAACAGCCTGGCAGGCGCAACCCTTGCTAATCGACGGCGATGCGCAGGCCGCGCAGCGCCAGGTGCTGGCCGAGGGCCTGGCGCCGACGGCGGGTATTCTATTGCGCGCCGCCCTGGGCCCGGTGATCGAGGGGCAGCGCAACCTGCTGCTGGTCGGTGCCGGCGAAGTGCTCGACAGCCACTCGTGGACGCTGCTCGGGCAGGACCTGCAGGCGCTTTGCGAGCAGCGCGTGTTGCCGGCCAAGACGCATTCGCTACGCCATTGGCTGGCGCAGCGCCCGGCGTCGAGCCACGTCCAGGGGCCTGTGGCGCCGTGCCTGACGGCCTTGGCGCAAACCACGGCGCAACCAGGGACGTTCAGCCTTGATGAGCGCCTGCCGGTCAACCTTGGCCAGCCATTGCTGGGCCTGGCCCCGGCCGCCTACCGCAGCGATGCGGGCGAACTGCTGCTGACCGCCCTGGTGTTGTGCCTGGGCGCCGACAGCGAGCTGCCGTCGATCGCCGTGGCCGCCCAGACCGGCCGCCTTGTCGCGACCTGCGACCTGACGCGCAGCGTCGGGCCATTCGCCGGCCGCCAGGTCCTGCACCTGCCGCTGGCAAGCGACCTGGCCAGTGCCATCAAGGCTGTCAAGGAAGGCGTGCGCGGCGGGCAAGCCGGCGCGCAGCCGCTGCCGGCCATTGCCTTCACCTACGCGACCAGGCCGGCCTCTACGGCCGATGCCTGGCCAGTGCTGGGCCAAGGCTTGGTCAACGCACCGGCGGGGCTGCATTTGCAGGTCACCCAGCAGGATGAGCGCTTGCACCTGCACTGGACCCTCGAAGGGTGTTACCAGGCAGCAGACCTGCAACGTCTCGCCGCGCGCTACCAGGCGCAGCTGCAACGGCTGGTGGAGCATTGCCTCGACCCGCACAACCAAGGCGTGACACCCTCGGACTTCCCATTGGCGGCCCTGACCCAGCGCGACCTTGACCAACTGCCGGTGGCCGCGGTGGACATCGAGGATATCTACCCGCTGTCGCCGATGCAGGAGGGCATGCTGTTCCACAGCGTCAGCGACGATGATGGCGAGCTGTACATCAACCAGTCGAGCATGAGCATCGACGGCCTGGATGTGCCGCGCCTGCGCCAAGCCTGGATGTTCGTCACCGAGCGGCATGCCGTGCAACGCAGCAGCTTCCACTGGCAGGCCGGGCTGAGCAAACCCTTGCAAGTGGTGCACCGGCATGTCGAACTGGACCTGCGCGAACTCGACTGGCGTGACGCGGCAGTGGACGAGCAACGCCTTGCCGAGCTGGCGCGCGAGGAGCGCGAGCGCGGCTTCGAGTTGTCCAGCGCGCCACTGCACCGGGTGTTGCTGGTGCGCCTGAGCGAGACGCGGCACCAGATGATCTGGACCAGCCACCACATCCTGATGGATGGCTGGAGCAGCTCGCGGCTGTTCGCCGAGGTCCTGCAACATTATGCCGGGCAGGCGCTGCCGGAGCAGGTGGGGCATTACCGCGACTTCATCGCTTGGCTGGTGAACCAGGATCGGGTCGCCCTGGAGCAGTTCTGGCGCGAGCGCCTGCGCCCGCTGGAGGAACCGACCCTGCTCAGCCAGGCGGTGCATCCGCGTCACGAGGTGGCATTGTCGGGGCACCAGGCGCTGTACTCGCACTGGGACTCGGCGCGCACCACCCAGTTGCAGCAGCGTTGCCGCGACCTGCGCATCACCCTCAACACCTTGGTGCAGGCTGCCTGGCTACTGGTGTTGCAGCGCTACACCGGGCAGACCACCCTGGCCTTCGGCGCCACCGTGGCCGGGCGCCCGGAGAGCCTGCCGGGTGCCGACAGCATGCTCGGCCTGTTCATCAATACCTTGCCGGTGATCCAGACCCTGGAGCCGACGCAGCCCCTGGAGCAGTGGTTGCACGCGCTGCAGCACTACAACCTGGACATCCGCGATTACTCCCAGGCACCGTTGGCGGACGTGCAGCGCTGGGCCGGGCTGGGCGCCCAGGGCTTGTTCGACAGCATCATCGTGTTCGAGAACTACCCGATCGACGAGCGCCTGAACGAGGAAATCGACACCGGCCTGAGTTTCGGCGCCAGTGCCAGCCAGGGCCTGACCAACTTCCCGATGGACCTGGCCGTCAGCCTCAGCGACCGCCTGACCATCGAGTACATGTACCTGCGCAACAGCTTCGCCGCCGAGGCGGTGGAGGGGATCCGCGCGTGCATGGAGCAAACCCTGGACGCCTTGCTCGAAGCGCCGGCGGACCTGGCGCTGGGCAACCTGCCGCGGCTGGCGACGGCGCAGCAGCAGGCGCTGCAGGGCTGGAGCGCGGCGCCGCAGGCGAGCCACCAGGCCCTGGACCTGCCGCAGTTGATCGCCCACCATGCCGAGCGGCAACCCCAGGCCATCGCCGTGCAGTGTGGCCAGGCCAGCCTGGACTACGCCACCCTCGAGCAGCGGGCCAATCGCCTGGCCCATGCCCTGCAAGCCCAGGGCGCGGGGCCGGAGCGGGTGGTCGGCGTGGCCATGCAGCGTTCGCCTGAACTGCTGGTGGCGCTGCTGGCGGTGTTCAAGAGTGGCGCGGCCTACGTACCACTGGATATCGACTATCCGCCGGAGCGCCTGGCCTACATGATCGAGGATTCGGGCATGAGCCTGCTGTTGACCGAGCAGGCCCTGCGCGCACGCTTCGACCTGCCGGCGACCCTGGCGGTGCTCGAAGTCGACCGCTGCGACACCCACGCCTATCCGGCGCAGGCACCGTCGAGCGGGATTCGCGAGCACTCGCTGGCGTACCTGATCTACACCTCCGGCTCCACCGGACGCCCGAAAGGCGTCGCCGTGGCCCATGGGCCGATCAGCGCGCATTGCCAGGCTATCGTCGAGCTGTATGAAATGGATGCCCACAGCCGCGAACTGCACTTCATGTCGTTCGCCTTCGACGGCGCCCATGAGCGCTGGCTGAGCACGCTGCTGGCCGGCGGTACCCTGGTGCTGCGCGACAACGAACTGTGGACGCCGGAGCAGACCTGCGCGGCCCTGCATCGCCATGGCATCACCATCGCCTGCTTCCCGCCGGCCTACCTCAAGCAACTGGCCGAGTTCGTCCAGGCCAGCGCCGAGCCGGCGCCGCCGGTGCGTATCTACTGCTTCGGTGGTGACGCGGTGCCCGAGCAGACCTACGAGCAGGTCAAGGCCGCGCTCAAGCCGCGCTACTTCACCAACGGCTATGGCCCCACCGAAACCGTGGTCACGCCCATGCTGTGGAAGGCCGACAGCATGGAGCGCTGCGCGGCGGCCTACGCGCCAATCGGCCGCGCGGTCGGGCCGCGTGCGTTGTACGTGCTTGATGACGACCTGCGCCCGTTGCCGGCCGGCTTTGCCGGGGAACTCTACATCGGCGGTTATGGCGTGGCGCGTGGTTATCACCGCCGCCCGGACGCCAGTGCCGAGCGCTTCGTGCCCAACCCGTTCAGCGCCGACGGCGACCGCCTGTACCGCACCGGCGACCTGGTGCGCCTGCGCGCCGACGGGATCATCGACTACGTTGGCCGTATCGACCATCAGGTCAAGATCCGCGGTTTCCGTATCGAACTGGGCGAGATCGAGGCCCGTCTGCGCCAACAGGCGCAGGTGGACGATGCATTGGTCATCGCTCGCGAAAGCCCCTCGGGCAAGCAACTGATCGGCTACGTGGTGAGCGCCGCCGGCGAAGGGCTGGGCAACGAACTCAAGGCGGCCCTGCGCCAGGTGCTACCGGAGTACATGGTGCCGGCGCAGATCGTCTGCCTGGCGCGCTTCCCGCTGACACCCAATGGCAAGATCGACCGCCGCGGCCTGCCCGAGCCACAGTTCGAGGCGGCCCGCTACGTGGCACCGCGCAACCCGCGCGAACAGTGGCTGGCGCAGATCTGGGAGGACGTGCTGCAGGTGGAGCAGGTGGGCATCACCGACAACTTCTTCGAGCTGGGTGGCGACTCGATCCTCAGCCTGCAGGTGATTTCCCGAGTGCGTAACCACCCGACCCTGGAGATGGACCTCAAGCTGCGCGACCTGATGCGCCACCAGAGCATCGAAGCGCTGTTCGACCAGGGCGCGGCCCAGCGTCGTGGCCCGCAGCAGGACCTCACGCAACTGGCCGGGGAGGGGTTGTTCAACCTGATACCGATCCAGCAGTGGTTCTTCGACCAGCAGATGGAGGCGCCGCATCACTTCAACCAGTCGCTGATGTTGCGCGCCAGCCAGCCGCTTGATGGCGTGGCCCTGGAAAAGGCCTTGCTGCAGGTGGTGCGCCACCATGACAGCCTGCGCCTGCGCTTCCGCCAGGAAAACGGTCGCTGGTACCAGTACTACGACACCCTGGCCGGCAGCTGTGAATGGATCTGGCATCGGGATGTGGCCGATGCCCAGGCGCTCAACGAGCTGGTCAACGCGGCGCAGCGCAGCCTCGACCTGGTCGACGGGCCGGTGATTCGCGTGGTGCATGCACAGATGGCCGACGGCGAAAGCCGCCTGATGATCGCCATTCACCACCTGGTGATCGACGGGGTGTCCTGGCGCATCCTCCTGCAGGACCTGCAGCAGGCCTATGCGGCCTGCGCCGCGGGGGACGAGGCGGTGCTGCCGATCCGTACCAGCAGCTTCCGTTCCTGGGCCGAGTCGTTGCAAGGCGAGGCGCCCAACCTGGCGGCGAACGAGCTCGACTACTGGCTCGCGCAGCTCGACCAGACCAGCACCGAGCTGCCTTGCGACAACCCGCGCGGGCGCAACGAGATGCAGTTCGAGGCCAGCGCCCAGATCAAGCTCAGCGAGCGCGAGACAGCGCGGTTGCTCAAGGAAGTGCCGGCGGTGTACCAGACCCAGATCAACGACATCCTGCTCACGGCGTTGAGCCGCGTGCTGTGTCGCTGGAGCGAGGCCGAGTCGGTGCTGCTGCAGTTCGAGGGCCATGGCCGCGAGGACCTGTTCGAGGCGCTGGACCTGAGCCGCACCCTGGGTTGGTTCACCAGCATGTACCCGCTGCGTCTGCAGCCGGGGCTGGGCGCGGACTTCGGCAGCTCGATCAAGGCGGTTCGCCAGCAGCTGGCGCAGGTCCCGAACAAGGGCCTGGGCTACGGCATCCTGCGGCACATGGCGGCGCCGGAGATCGCCGAGCGCTTCGCTGGCCTGCCAGAGGCGCGGGTGACCTTCAACTACATGGGGCAGTTCGACCAGACCTTCGAGGAGGACGGGCTGTTGTCGCCGGCCAGCGAAAGCTCCGGTGCCCAGTTTGCGCCACGGGCTCCGATGAGCAACTGGCTGGAGGTGACCGGCCAGGTGTACGACGGGCAAATGTCGTTGCTGTGCTTCTACAGTACCCGGCGTTACCGCGCGAGCACGGTCGAGGCATTGATGGAGGCGTTCCGCGAGGAGCTGCTGCACATGATCGAGCACTGCCTGGCGCACACCACGCCGGCATGATCCGACTGCACGCACGCCCCTCGCCGGGCGTGCGTTGCCCACTTTCAGGAATTTCACATGACCCTGCATCCCGATATCGGCGCGTTTCTCGACCTGGCCGATGAAGCCCAGGCGCGCCAACCGGCCTTCCACCAGATGAGCGCCGAACAAGCCCGCGCGGCGTTCGAACAGACCACCCGGCAGCTCAGCTGGCCGGCCCCACAGGACTTGGACGTGCAGGCCCTGCACATCGACAGCCGCGACGGCCAGGCACTGGAATTACGCCTGTACCGCCCGCATGGGCTGGGCGCCGGCCCCCATGGCCTGGTGCTGTACCTGCATGGCGGCGGCTACGTGGTGGGCAGCCTCGACTCCCATGACGGCGTGTGCCGCGAGCTGTGCCAGCGCAGCGGCTTCCCGGTGCTGGCGGTGGGCTACCGCCTGGCGCCGCAGCACAAGTTCCCCACCGCGTTGCACGATTGCACCGATGTACTGCACTGGCTCAAGGCCCAGGCGCCGGCGATGGGCATCGACCTGGCCCGGGTGGCGCTGGTTGGCGACAGCGTCGGCGCCAGCCTGGCCACGGTGCTGGCGATCGAGGCCGCGCGCCTGGGCGCCGAGGCGCCGCTGACCCCGTGCCTGCAGCTGCTGTGCTACCCGATGACCGATGCATCGCAGGCCAGCGAGTCGATGGCGCTGTTCGCCGAAGGCTATTTGCTGGAAGCCCCGACCCTGGAATGGTTCTACCAGCAGTACGCGCGTAGCGCCGAGGACCGCCGCGATTGGCGTTTCTCGCCATTGCTGGCCGAGGACCTGAGCGGCTCGGCGCCGGCGGTGGTGGCGGTGGCAGGTTTCGACCCGCTGCTCGATGAGGGGCTGGCCTACGCCCGACGCCTGCGCGAGAGCGGCGTGCAGGTGGAGTTGCTGGAGTACCGCGAGCTGACCCACGACCTGCTGCGCATGCGCAGCGTGGTGCCGGCGGTGGAGCAGGTGCATGAACAGTTGGCGGGGGTGATTCGCCGCTACTTGTCGGCCTGAACCGCGCACAATGTAAAACGCCCGATGCAGCCAGCGCTGCATCGGGCGTTTTCGCTTGCCTGGGGCTGAGTCAGAAGGTGCCGCGCAGGGTCAGCATGTAGTTGCGTGGTTCGCCGTACCAGTTGCCTTTCTCGCTGGTGCCGACGGTCTGGTAGTAGCGCTTGTCGAACAGGTTGTTGGCGTTGACCGCGGCGGTCCAGTGCTGATCGATGCGGTACTCGAGCAGGCTGTTCCATACTGCGTAGCCGGCCTGCTCGTAGGCGAACGGGGTGCTGACACTGTCGCGCACCACTTCACCCTGGATGTAGTTGCGGCTCTGGATATTGGCGCCTACGCCGACCTTCCAGCGCTCCAGGTCGCCCGGCAGCTGGTAGGTGGTGAAGAACTTGAACAGGTGCTTGGGCGTCTGCGAGCTGAGCGGCTTGCCTACGTTGTCGGCGGTACCGGACTTGCGGTACTCGTTCATGTTGAAGGTGTAGCCGGCGGACATTTCCCAGCCCGGCAGCAGTTCGCCGCTGATCTCGGTGTCCCAGCCACGGCTGACGATTTCGCCACCGTTGACGTAGCAGCAGGAGTTGGCCGCGGTGGACGGGCCACCGATGTACACGCCTTCGTTTTCACGTTTGACGTAGTACAGGGCGCTGGAGAAGTTCAGGCGCCCGTCGTAGAACGCGCTTTTCACCCCCACCTCGTAGGTCTTGCCTTCGATTGGCGCGATCGGGCCGAACGAGCTGCTGAGCATGCTGGTCTGTGGCTGGTAGATCTCCGAGTAGCTGGTGTACAGCGACCAGTTCTCGTCGACGTCGTAGACCAGGCCGCCGTAGTAGGTGATGTTGCCGGAGTCCTTGCCACCGGAGGTGTAGGTCGAGGTGCTGCCGTCCGCGTTGGGCACCACGCTGAACAGCGCGTCCTCGAAGTCGTTGTAGCGGGCACCGACGATCAGCTTGAGCGGATCGGTCAGTTGCGCCTTGAGGGTCATGTAGCCGCCGGTCTTCTTCGCGTCCCAGGTCGGGAAGGTGTACAACAGGCCAGGGTGGCTGCCCTTGGGCAGCGAACCGATGTCGGTGTTGTACAGGTCCACCGGGGTGACTTCGGTGTTGGTGCTGTGGTCGGCGTACATCCGGTGGATGTTCGAGTGGTCAGCGCCGATCAGCAGCTCGTGCTCGCGGCCGAACGCCTCGAAGGTGCCGTGGATGTTGGCGGCGAACAGCTGCTGGACGTTCTCGTAGTCACGCAGGATGCGCTGGAAGTTGGCCTGGGTGCCGGTCTGCAGGTTCGGTGGGCTGATGACCTGGCCGAGGTCGTGGCTGGTGTTGAATTTGCTGAAGGTGTAGCTGAACTCGCCTTTCCAGTTCTCGTTGAAGGCCTGCTCGAGCTTGGTGAAGGCTTCCATGCGTTCGTTGTTGGCGGACGACCAGTCGGCGGCCAGCGAGGTCTTGCGCGACAGCCCCAGGTCTTCGCCACTGCTGGAACGCACCAGGCCCTGGTCCCAGTAGCCGTCCATGTCGCGTTTTTCGTAGCTGCCGCCGAAGGTCAGCAGGGTGTCCGGCGTCAGGTCGGCTTCGAGCACGCCGAAGAATGCCTGCTTCTGGCTGTTGGAGCCGTGGTAGAAGTAGTCGCGGTCCTCGTAGGCGGCGGCGAAGCGGCCACGCAGCTTGCCGTCGAAGCCCATGGGGCCGGTCACGTCGACTTCCTGGCGATAGTTGGCCCAGCTGCCGGCGGAGCTGGCGAGCTTGACCTGGTTGTGGTCCAGGGCGCGCTTGCGCACCAGGTTGATGGTGCCGCCAGGCTCGCCGTTGCCGGTGTTCATGCCGTCGGAGCCGCGCAGCACTTCGACGTGGTCGTACTGGATCATGTCCGGCAGGGTCTGGTAGGTCTCCTCGCGCATCGACGGCGCGCCGCTGTCGGTGGTGAAGCTACTGACCTTGAAGCCGCGCGAGTAGATCTGCACATCGTTGTCGTTGCCACCGACCAGGGTGATGCCGGGGGCCTGCTTGAGCACTTGCTCGACGTTGTGCAAGCCCTGGTCCTCGATGCGCTGGCTGCTGATCACCGATACCGACTGCGGGATCTCGCGCATGGCGGTGGGGGTCTTGCCGCCCACGGTGACCGCGCCGGCGGTGTAGGAGCCGGTGTTCTCGGTGATGTTGCCCAACTGCGAGGCGGTGACCGAAGTGGTGTCGAGGTTGATCGCGCCGCTGCTGGTGTCAAATCCCCCGTTCAGGGTCACCACGTTGCCTTCGACCTGGTAGGTGATGCCGGTACCCTGGAGCAATCGGCGCAGCGCATCGATGCTGTCGATGCGGCCCTGGATCGCATTGGCGCGCAGGCTGCCGACGGTGTCCGGGCTGTACAGAATCTGCAGGTTGGCCTGGTGTCCGAGTGCCTGCAGGGCGCTGGAAAGCGACTGCGCAGGAATGTTCAGCTCGACCACCTCGGCATGCGCCTGGGTGCAACTGAGCGCCAGGGTGACACCGAGGGCAAGCAAGGTCTTCGGGTGAGGGAAGCGGGAGCGAGGGGCACGTACGTCGGGGCTGCTCATTCGAGTCTTGTCCGTAGTTGGGGTGGCAGTCTAATTGAGAATTATTACTACTGGGGAATGAGACGCACGAATCGTAGGAAACCGGAAAAGTTTCCTGCGATTCGTGGTTTGGGGTCAGGCCAGGGCGCGTTCGCTGACCACCCGGCCGGCTTCCATGCGCACCAGCTGGTCGGCGATATCGAAGTAGCGATCGTCGTGGGAGATCACGATGATGGTCTTGCCCAGGCGCTTGAGGTCCGGCAGCAGCTCGGTATAGAAGATGCGGCGGAAGGTCGGGTCCTGGTCGGCGGCCCACTCGTCGAACACCAGGATCGGGCGCTCTTCGAGCCAGGCGTTGATCAACGCCAGGCGCTTGCGTTGGCCGGTCGACAGGTCGGTGGTGGTGAAGCGGCCGTCCTGCACGCTGACCTTGTGGGCGATCTCCAGGCGTTGCAGGTAGGCGTTGGCGTCTTCGGGGATGTGCTGGTCACCCTGGACGATGTCATCGAACAGGTAGTAGTCGGCGAAGATCGTGGTGAATAGCTGCCGGTAGTCATCGCGCTGCTCGGCCTGGACCGCCTTGCCATCGAGGCGTACCTCACCCTGTTGCGGCGCGTACAGGCCCAGCAGCAGCTTGATCAGTGTGGTCTTGCCACAGCCGTTCTCGCCAACGATGAAGGTGATCTCGCCCTGTTCGATGCGCAGGTTCACCGGCCCCAGGCAGAACGGCGTGGCGCCGGGCACCGGGTCGAAGGCATAGCGCACGTTGCTCAGTTCCAGGCTGTGTATCGCCTGGGGGCTGGGCGTGTTGTCGGTCAGCGGCAGGTGCGGCTCGGGCGAGGAGAACTGCTCGGACAGCTGGGCGATACGCTGGAAGGCGATACGCGCGCGACCGATGATCGGCAGGGTGCCGATCAGGTGTTCCAGCGGGCCTTTCATGTATAGCAGCACCAGCACGAAGCCACTCATCACCGCCGGGTTGTCGGCGGGCCAGAGCGACTGCATGACCAAGGCGACGCCAATCACCACGAAGAACAGCATGGAGCCGAACGACTTGGCGATGACGAAGGTATTGATCGAGCGGATCTGGGTGCGGCAGATGAAGTCGGCGGTGGCCTGCACCCCATGCACGAACATGCGGTGGCGGCGGCGTCGGTGGATGCGCAGTTCCTTGGCGCCGTCGGCGATCGCATTGTACTGGCGCTGCAGGTCGTCCTCGGCGGCGCGGGCGCTGTCGAAGCCCTTCAGGCCGATGGACTGGGCGATGGACTGGGCGCCCATGCCGATCGCGATCGCCACGATCAACAGTAGGAACATCGGCCAGGACAGCATTGCCAGGTAGCCCAGGCAGCCGAGCGTCACGGTGAAAGAGATGGCCAGTGGCGCGAAGGCGAAGGCGAAGTCGCTGATGGTGTCGACGTCATGGGTCAGCACCGGGATCAGGCGATGGCTGCGATAGCGCTCGATCTGGTCGATCGGCGCCGCCAGGACCTTCTCCCCCAGGCTCTTGCGCAGGCTGGCGATGATGTTCTGGCCGACATGGTTGGTACCGATGTCGGACAGGATCGAGCAGCACAGGGCGGTCACGCACAGGCCGGCGAAGGCCAGCAGGGCGCCCTGGCCCAGGCCGCCCTCCTGGTGCAAGGCATTGTTGATGGTGGCCAGCAGCGCGGTGACGCTCAGGCCGCCAATCATGCCCAGGACGATCGAGATGGCCACGATGGGCCAGAATGGGCGCAGCAGCGGGAACAGCTGGCCGAGCGCCCCGCGGTTTTTTGCGGTCATGTCGAGGGCTCGTCAGGCGTTGGTCAGGGGCAGCAACTGTTCGGTGTCGCGCACCGCGTCCGGGGCCAGCTTGCCCAGGCTGTGGTACAGCGACTGGCCGATTTCGGCGGCGCGCATCGGCAGGACCGACAGCAAGGTATCGCTCAGGCCGTGGGACTGTTCACAGAAGCCTTGCAGGTAGACCGCGGCCTCCAGCTTGCCGCTGCCGATGGCGCGGTAGTCGCGGTCGACCTCGAAGTCCTGCAGGTATTCGGCCAGTGGCGCCAACAGGTCGCGGTGGGTGCGGCGTTCGTAGCCGGTGGCGAGGATCACCGCGTCATAGCGATGGGTGAGCTGGCCGTTGGTGGCCAGGTCGCGCAAGGTGAGCTCGATGCCTTCGGCGGTATCCACGGCTTTTTCCACCTGGCGGCGGCACAGGACCGAGTGGCGGAACTGGTGCGAGACCTTCTGCCGGTACAGCACGCCATAGATGCGCTCGATCAGGTTCAGGTCGACCACCGAGTAGTTGGTGTTGTGGTACTCGTCGATGATCTTGCGGCGTTCGGCCGGTGGCTGGTCGAACACCAGGTCGGTGTACTGCGGGGCGAAGATCTCGTTGACGAACGGGCTGTCATCGGCGGGCTTGAGTGCCGAGGAGCGCAGGATCATGTCGACCTTGACCGACGGGTAGCTGTCGTTGAGGTCGATGAACGCCTCGGCGGCACTCTGCCCGGAACCAATGATGGCGATGCGCATCGGCTTGCCCTTGGCGCAAGGCAGTTTCTCCAGGGCGCTGAGGTAGCTGGAGTGGTGGAACACCCGAGGGTCATCCTTGAACGGGCGGAACAGCTCGGGCACTTTCGGCGTGCCGCCGGTGCCGACCACCACGCTGCGGGTGCGACGAGTGTATTCCTTGCCTTGCTGGTCGCGGGCGATCACCCGCAGGTGGGCGACGCGGCCGTTTTCCAGTTCCGGTTCGATGCGCAGCACCTGCTCGCCGTAGCGGGCCTGGTGGCTGAAGTGCTCGGCCACCCAGCGCAGGTAGTCGTTGAATTCCAGGCGGCAGGGGTAGAAGGTGCCGAGGTTGACGAAGTCGACCAGGCGGTTGTTGCTGTGCAGGTAGTTGACGAAGCTGTAGGGGCTGGTGGGGTTGCGCAGCGAGACCAGGTCCTTGAGGAAGGAAATCTGCAGTTCGCTCTGGCTGGCCAGGGTGTCGCCGTGCCAGCGGTAGTGGGTCTGCTTGTCCAGGAACAGGGCGTCGAGCTTGTGGCCGGTGCTCTGCTCCAGTTCCTGCAGCGCGATGGCCAGGGCCAGGTTGGAGGGGCCGAAACCGACCGTGATCAGGTCGTGGATCTTGTTCGAAGCGTTCGTCTGACTCATGGGGCAGTCCATTCGTTGGGAGTAGATTCCCTGTAAACGACTGGCTGCCTGGCTAATTTACCGCCTGGCCGGGATCGCCGACCAGGCGTTGTCGTCGATCAGAGCTCGCGGGCCACGCGCACGCCGAGCCAATCGCCGCGTTCGCTGCGTACCACGGTGTTGCGGTTGCCCGAGCGCGAGAAGATCGGTGCCTCGCCCCAGTCGTTGCCGCGGATCTGCGCGGTCTTGCAGTTGCCGGTCATCCAGGCGCTGCCATCGCTCGGCGCGCCCTCGTAGCTGTCGTGCCAGCAGTCGGCGACCCATTCGTAGACATTGCCGTGCATGTCGTACATGCCGAAGGCATTGGGCTTGAAACTGCCGACCGGCGAGCTGTAGCTGAAACCGTCGGTAGGGCCGTAGACATTGGCGTGCTGGCTGATCTGGTAGTCGCCGTCCTTGTCGAACGGGAAGGGGAACGGCCCGGTGCTGCCGGCGCGGGCGGCATATTCGCGCTCGGCCTCGCTGACCATGCGGTAGTGCTGGCCGGTCTTCTTCGACAGCCATGCCACATAGCGTTCGACGTCGGCGTAGTCCATGCATACGGCGGGCTGACGCGGGCCTTGTTTGTAGCTGGGCTTGCCATTGCTGCAGCGCCGGCCCGGGCGCTCGTCGCCGTCGGCCAGCACCGTGCCGGTTGCCTTCTGGTAGGCGGCCCATTCCCCGGCGGTAATCTGGAAACGGCTCATGGCGAACGGCTTGGCGAAGGTCACCTGGTGCATCGGGCCTTCGTCATCCTGGCGGCCCTGTTCATCGTCGGGGGTGCCCATCATGAAGCTGCCGGCAGGCAGCACTACCATTTCCGGGCAGGTCTTGTCGCAGTCGCGAAACACCGTGCCGGGGGTGTGCGACGGTTGCGCGGCCAGGGCCGGCAGGCTGCAGGCGGCCAGCACGGCGGCCAGGGTGAGGCGGTGCAGAGGTGCGCTCATGGGAGATGCCTTGTTCAAAGTTGCTGGGTAATGAGGGCCATGACCCGGTCGATCTGCCGCTCGTCGTTGAGCAGGCTCGGGGCCAGGCGGATCACCGGGCCGACGTCGCGAGCCACCGCGTCGCACATCACCTTGTTGGCGCACAGGTGGGCGGCCACGGCGTCCGGATCACGATCCTTGATGCGCAGGAAGGTGAAACCGGCGGAGAACTGTTCGCTGCGCGGGGTCACCAGCTGGATCTGGCGGTGCTCGGTCAGGCGCTGTTTGAGCAGGCTGTTGAGCTGGTGGATGCGCTGCTGCACCTCGGCCTTGCCCAGCTGCAGGTGCAGCTTGAACGCTTCGCCGGCGGCCCAGCGATGCTCGAAGGCGTGGTAGCCGCCTGGGGTCATGATGGTGGCGAAGTCTTCGTCGCGGGAGAAGGTGGCGACGCTGGGCACCAGGTGCTGCATGCCGGTGGAGGCGGCGCAGATGATCCCGGTGCCGCGCGGGCCGAACATCCACTTGTGGGTGCCGGCGATGAAGTAGTCGCAATTGAAGTCGGCGAAGCAGGCGTTTTCCACGCCGAAGCCATGCACGCCGTCGACCACATACAGAATGCGCTCGGCTTCGCTGCGCTCGCGGTTGTGCCGGCGCACCAGTTCACCGATCTCGCCCACCGGCAGCTTGACGCCACTGCCAGAGTGCACCCAGGTCATGCCCAGCACCCGGGTGTTGGGCTTGATGGCCTTGTCGAGGGTGCTCAGCACCTGGTCGGTGGACACCGTCCACGGGTCGTCGAACAGACGGATCTTGCGCACCGCGGTGCCCTGGCGCTGGTTGCGGAACTCCAGCGTCTTCTGCGCGCAATAGTGCTCGTGCTCGGTAATCAGGATCTCCTGCCCGGCGCCGACTTTGAGGCCGCCATAGATCATCGCCAGGCCTTCGGTGGTGCTGCCGGTCAGGGCGATCTGGCGCGGGCCTACTTCCAGGTAGCGCGCGGCCCACTCGCGTACTTCATCCTCGCGCTGCCATTCGTACTGGCTTTCCCAGTCCATCAGCGCGGCGGGGTTGCGGTCGAGGTCGGCGCGGTGGCGGTCGATGGCGGCCTGAACCGGGCGTGGGTGGGCGGTGACCAGGAAGTTGGCGAAGTGCGCCACGTTGGGGTCGAGGGGGAACAGCTCACGCAGGTTGCGCCATTTGTCGGCGCCGCCCAGCGGCTTGTCGGGCGTATCGGCCAGGGCCTGGGGCAGCAGCGGCAGGCTGGCGGCCAGCAGGCCGGCCTGCTTGAGAAAGGTGCGACGGTTGTTCATGGAGGACAGGCTCGACTCAACGGTTGGCGACGGGGTGGGCGGACTTCTGCACCTGCTCCCAGACGCGCAGGAAATTGCCCGCCCAGAGTTTGCCGATGTCGGTTTCGCTGTAGCCGCGGCTGAGCAGCTCGGCGGTGACGTTGCGGATCTCGCTGACATCTTTCCAGCCATCCAGGCCGCCGCCGTCGTTGAAGTCCGAGCTGATGCCGACATGGTCGATGCCGACTTTCTTCACCGTGTAGTCGATGGCGTCGACGTACTGCTTGAGGGTCGCCTTGGGCTCTTCTTCGAGGATGCCGTACAGGGCGCTGGCGTATTCGCCGAAGCGCTGCTCGGGCCAGATGGCGATCACCGCGTCGCCCGGCATCAGCGCATTGGCCAGGCCCTGCAGCGGCTGCAGGTCGAAGCGCACGCGCAAGGCCTCGAGCTTGTCCAGCACCGGCTTGCCCAGCGGCTTGAGATACTGGCCGAAGCCGACCACCTGGATGACTCCGCCGCTGTCCTTGATCAGCTGCATCTCCTTGTCGGAGAGGTTGCGCGGGATGTCCACCAGCGCCCGGGGCGCCGAGTGCGAGGCGACGAAGGGCGCGCGCGACAGGCGGGCGACGTCCTCCAGGGCCAGGGTCGACATCTGCGACACATCGATGATCACGCCCAGGTCGTTGAGGCGCTTGACCGCCTGTTCACCGATCGGTGACAGGCCGCCGAGGGCGTCGGCGCTGTCGTTGAAGAACGGCAGCGGGCGCGAGGAGTCGGCCCAGTCGTTGTTGCCGGTGTAGCTGAAGCCGAACATGCGCATGCCGCGCGCGGCCCACAGGTCCAGCTGCGCCAGGTCGTGGCCGAGCGGGTAGGCGTTGAGCATGCTGATGAAGATGGCGAACTTGCCTTCGCCATTGAGGCGGCGAAAGTCCTCGGGGGTGTACGCGATGCCGACCTGGTTGGGGAAGTCGCGGACCATGCCGCTGATGATCTTGTAGCGGGCTTCCTGTTCCTGGCGCGCCGCGTCGACGAAGCCGGGGGTGGGGCGGTGCGGGGCGTTGGCGCCGTTCCAGATCTCCGGCCAGCCGAAGATGGTCAACGCCGCGCCCGACAAGCGACCCTTGCCGGCCTTGGCCAGGTCGAACTGGCCAGGGCCGTCCTTGTCCAGTTCGTGGCCGGCGGCGCCCAGGTCCAGGGGCACGGTGATGTGGCTGTCGAACGACAGCATGTGCTCGTGCAAGGCATTGGCCTGCTCGACGACCTGGCGTGGGTAGCCGGCCTCGCGTGGCCAGTAGAGGTAGCCGGCGGCGCTGCCCAGGGCGACCGCCAGGGCCAGCGGCAGGCCGATGTACAGGGCTTTGCGGGAACGGGTCTTGGTCATTGCCATCTCGTTGCGGACTGATCGGATCGGCCTGCCGGCAAACGCGGGCAGGGCTCGGGTATCAGGTGGACGAGTGGCGCGCGGGCAAATTTATCCGCGCGCGGCATTCAAGAACCAGGCGGGGTGGCCGATAGCCGGTAGTGTAAAAATCTATTTCAAGGAAGGTGCGCAATGGTTGCAATAACCAACGCCAATATCAATATCCCGACCCTGTCTGGCGCCAGCCAGCCCCTGGCGACCACTTCGCAGCCGGGCAAGCCTGAGGTCAACGAGCGCGGTGGCCTGGTGTTCCAGGGGGATGCATTCAAAGCCCCGGACAGCAAGCCCGAGGCGGTGGAGTCCGACCCAACTGAGCCGCCGAGCATCAAGGAGCTGCGCGAGGAGATCAAGCGCCTGCAAAAGCAGTTGGCCGAGGAGCAGAAGCAACTGGCCCAACTGCAGGAGCAAGCGAAGAAAGACCCCAGCAAAATGGCGGCGGTGCAGGCCAAGCAGGCCAGCATCACCACCCTGACCGGGTTGATCATGGCCGCGACCGCGCAGTTGCTGGAGGCGCTGAACAAGAGCGGTGGCAGCAGCGCCGGTGGTTCGATCAACACCACGGCCTGATGCACCGTGGCGCCGGGGCCGGCGACTGGCCCCGGCCCTCTGGCCTCAGTCCTGGGCCAGGCGCGCGCGGTTCTGCCGCTCGCTCTTGTACTGCATGGCCACTGCTGGGGCTGGCTTGGCGCTGCCGGTCTCCAGCCACTGGCGCATGCGGCTGGCATCGGCGAAGTGGGTGTACTTGCCGAAGGCGTCGAGGATGACCATGGCCACGGGGCGGTTGTCCATCTTGGTCAGCAGCACCAGGCAGTGGCCGGCCTCGTTGGTGAAGCCGGTCTTGGTCAGCTTGATGTCCCAGTTGCTCTTGTTGACCAGGTGGTCGGTGTTACGAAAACCCAGGGTGTAGTTGGGCTTGCGAAACGCCACGGTCTTCTCGCGGGTGGTCGACAGCTCGCTGAGCTGCGGGTACTTGCGCGAGGCCATCAGCAGCTTGGCCAGGTCCTGGGCGGTGGAGACGTTCTGGGTCGACAGGCCGGTCGGCTCGACATAGCGGGTGTGGCTCATGCCCAGGCTGCGGGCCTTGGCGTTCATCGCCTTGATGAACGCGCCATAGCCGCCGGGGTAGTGGTTGGCCAGGCTGTTGGCCGCGCGGTTTTCCGACGACATCAGGGTGATCAGCAGGGTTTCGCGACGGCTCAGCTCGCTGCCCAAGCGTACTCGCGAATACACGCCTTTCATCTCTGGGTTGTTGGCGATGGTCATGCCGAGCATTTCGTCCATGGGCAGCTTGGCGTCGAGCACCACCATCGCGGTCATCAGCTTGGTGACCGAGGCGATCGGGCGTACGCGGTCGGCGTGGCTGGCGTACAGCTGCTGGTTGGTGTTCAGGTCGATCAGCAGGGCGCTGCCGGAGGCCAGGTGCAGCTTGGCGGGGTCGCGTTGCTGCTGGGCCGGGGGTTGTTGTGCAGCAGCGGTCGACGGCAGGGTGGCGGTACCTGTGAGCAACAGCAGCAGGCTGAGGATGGACAGGGAAGTTTTCACGTTGAGGCTCACTAAATGTTGGTATGTCGTTGGCTGTGCAAGGGTTTCCCCCAAAAAACCGTTGCATTTTGGAGTATGGCCGAAGCGCTGTCGAATGCCTTATATCCAAAGGGCGCAAGGTGAAGGAAATTTAATCCTGTACTTTGCAATCCGTTGTTCTTGATGAGTATCGTGGCCGAACGCGGTATCGATATCGCGTCTACTTGGTAAGGAAATCAGCAATGCGTGTTGTTGTGGCCTGCGTGGCCTTGGCGGTATCTGTCGTGGCCCATGGTTCGAACTTTCAGGACATGGAGGCCGTCGAGAAACAAGTGATGAAGGTCGATCGTTGCTCGAATGCGGCGTTTATCGCGGTATCGATATTGGAGGAGAGTGGCGATGGCCTGGGCCAGGGCCTGGCCATGACGGGGGCCGTGGCAGGGCTGCAGAAAAACCAGCAGTTAGGCCAAGCGAAGCCCACCGAGCTTGAAGTGAAGGTGGCTTCTAGGTATGCCGAGCGTGAATCCATTGGTATGAAACTGCCCTTCGGCAAACAGCAGCATGATTGGCTGGTGGCTCAGGCCGCAGCAGGGTGCGTCATGTGGATGCCGCTCGAGGGCTGAGCGTTGCTGGCGAAAGCGGCGCCGCGCTGCCCTGCGGACAGACGGGCAAAAAAAGCCCGCCATGACGGCGGGCACAAGGGGCGTTAAGGGAGCAACGCACAACAACAGATTCGGGGTTCAGGCCAGCAGCGCGCAGGGGGCGAAGCGCTCGGCGATGTCCTGCGCCGAAGCGCGGGAGGTGAGCGGGCCGCTTATGGCTTCGCCGTTGCACATCAGGTACCAGCAGGCCAGCAAGCCTTGCTGGCGCAATTCGCGCGGGACGGCGCTGCCGACGACGGACATGATCTGGATGCTGGCCATGTAGGTGTCTCCGTGTGAGATGACGCTACCTTACATGCCGGGGGCGCGCGGCTGAAATCGACACGCTCAATAGTGGTCATTGATGAAATCAACCCTCGCTAGTGTCCTGTCTTGGACATACGTTCTCTTTTGACGAGTGGTAACGCCGACCGGGCGCCCAAGACACCGGCAAAAGTGAACAGCTTATTGCCGAGACAGGACACTAGCGTGGGACACCCGCTTCGATCTCGTCGTCGGTCGGCCTGCCGCGCCCTTTGTGCAAGCCGATCAACAGGGCCAGCAGGATCGATCCAATCGCGAACCAGTCTGTCGTGCTCGGCGTCTGGTCAAGGATGACCATCGAGCCGAGCGTGCCGAAGATCGGGATCAATAGCGACAGTGGCGCCACCTTGGAGGCGGGGTATTCACGCAACAGGAGATTCCACCCCCAATAGCAGAAGTGCGTGGCGGCGTATACCTGGAACATCAGCGAGAAGAGCACGGTCGCATTCATTTGTGCGGCTGGCCAGTCCAGCGACGTAGCCCCGTGCAGCCACCAGGCCAGCGCCAGCAAAGGGAGCGGCGGTACGAGGCTGGCCCACACCACGAAGGCGAAGATCTCTCGTACCCTGGAAACCTTGATGATGATGTTGCCGATGCTCCAGGCCAAGGCGCTGATCATGATCAGGCCCAAGCCGAGTGTGGTCGCCTTGCCAGGGCTGCCTATGAAAATACCCGTTAGCCCTAGCGCGGCCAGCAGCATGCCGATCCGTTGCGGCCCGGTCAGGCGCTCACCAAACAGTAGCACGCCCCAGCCGATGGTGAAGAACGCGCTGACTTGGATGAGCAGCGATGCGCTGGCCGCAGGTACCCCCATCGCGATGCCGAGATTGATCGCTGCCCACATCGCCACCCCGAAGATCAGGCCATAGGCGATCAACCAGCGGTGGGCCACGGCGGGGCGCTTGACGAAGAATACCCAGGGCAGTGCCGTCAGCGTGAAGCGCAGGCTGGTCAGGAGCAAAGGGTCCATATCGGCGAGCGCCAGTTTGGAGATGGGGAAGTTGAGCCCCCACAGCGCCGTTACCAACAGCGCAAGCATCAAGTGTTTTCTATGCATGGTATCTGCTTGTCCGAGTGCCCAGGCATCAGGCCCGGGCGGTCGCGGCACTTTGCGCGTGAACGAGATGGCCCGCTTTCAATGAAGGGTCAATTGGTAATAAAATCGGGCCATGAACGAAAACACCTGCCAGCCTGCTCCCTATGACGCGGTCCCCTGTGAGGTGGTGGTCACGGCGCGGGAGTATGCCGATGGCGCGCGGTTTCCCATGCACGACCACCGTCGCGGCCAGTTCGCCTATGCGGCTTGTGGGGTCATTACGGTGAACACTGAGCGAGGCAACTGGGCCGTGCCACCGCAGCGCGCAATATGGGTGCCACCAGGGGTACGCCATGGGATGCAGATGCGTGGCACGGTCACCATGCTCAACACCTACGTCAGTCCGGCCGCCGCCCTGCGCGTGGGGCTGCCGAATGTCTGTCAGGTGTTCGCTGTTTCAGCGCTGGTACGGCAATTGCTCACCTTGGCGCTCGAGGTCCCTGGCCGTTACGCTGGCAACGAGCGCGACGCTCATTTGATGGGGTTGCTGTTGCATGAGATCGCCAGGATGCCGCCTCTTTACCTCAATGCGCCACTGCCTGCAGAACCGCGCCTTGACAAGGCCTGCCAGCGGTTCCTCAACGCACCATCGCTTGAGATCGGTGTCGACGAGATGGCTCGCTGGGCCAACATGAGCCGGCGTAATTTTACCCGGCAGTTCCGCCAGCACACCGGCATCAGTTTTCTGCAGTGGCGCCAACAGGCCTGCTTACTGGCCGCGACGGTCAAGTTGGGCAATGGCGAGGCAATTACGCAGGTTGCCGTGGCGCTCGGCTATAGCAGCCCGAGCGCTTTTTCTACGGTATTCAAGAAGGTGCTGGGGGAGGTGCCGAGTCGTTACTTTGGCGCATGAGGCACCCGATTCGGGGTCAGCTGGATGGTCCTCGAACTGCTCGTGGCGCCCGAGGCCTATCGTGGACAGGGACTGAGGCGCGAGATGGCCCAGTGCGCGGTGGATGGCGCCGCTGACCACGGTCATGATCATGGCGCTACCTTGCGTGCCGGCTGCATCGACACGCTCGGTAGTGGTTCGATGATGAAATCGAGCAATGCTGTCATTCCAGGCTTCGGCCGTGGCGCCAATAGCCCATCAGGGTCAGGCTGCCACGGTCGAGGCCGCGTTCGTTGATCCAGTGCTTGCGGATCGCCATGACGGCAGCCGACTCACCGGCTACCCAGGCGTAGAACGCGCTGTCGGCCGACTCGGCCAGTTCCCAGAGAATCTCCTTGTCGATATCCACCTCTTTGAGGGGCTTGGCGCTAGCTTGCGTGGCCTGCGGCAGGCGCGCCAGCTCAAAGGCCGCGTGGCGCATGGCTTGGCCATGGGGGCAGTCGAGCTCGCTACGGGCCAGCCAGTGCAACTCGGTGCCGGGGGCATGGCGCAGATCGACGCAGTCACCTGGCTCGGGGACTTCGAGGAATACCTGGGTAGCGGGCGGGGTGGCAAGCTCGGCGAGGCTCTCGAGGATGCCGGCGATGGCCGGCAGGGCGGTCTCGTCGCCAATCAGCAACAACTGGCGCACGCCTTGGGGCGGTCGCCATTCATAACCGCCGGGGTCGCCCTGGGCGTGGCGGTGCGGCGCGACGATCTGCAGGCGGTCGCCGGGCTCGGCCTGTTCGGCCCAGGCCGAGGCCGGGCCGCTGTCGCCGTGCAGGACGAAGTCGATGTCCAGTTCGCCGGCATCGGCGCGCAGGGCGCGAATGGTGTAGGTGCGCATCGGGTGCTGGGCCTGGCGCCGCGCGGCTTGCCAGTCGCCGTCCTTGGGCAGGGCCGGTTCGTGGCCCTGGGCATCGGGGAACAGCAGCTTGACGCGCTGATCGGCCGCCAGGGTGCGCATCTGCCGTACATCGTCGCCGGCGAAGACGAAGCGGCACAGGGACGGGCTCAGGCGTTCGCGCCGCTGCAACTGGATATCGAATAGCTGGTAGGGGCGCGGGCCGCTGTCGCCCTTGATGATCTTGCGCAGGTTGCGCGCGACGTTGGAGGCCAGGGTGCTCATGCTGCTCATGGGGGTACCTCGTTGCAGATGACCGATAGCCGGAAGACGACTGGCGCGCGAAGTGATTTAGCCGCGCGGGCTGGTACGGCGGTAGGCATTAGGCGTTTGTCCGGTCAGGCGCTTGAAGAACCGCGCGAAGTAGGTCGGGTCGCTGAACCCCAGGCTGTCGGATAACTGGCCGATGCTCATGCGCGTGTATACCAGGTTGCGGCGCGCCTCCAGCAACAGGCGCTGGTGGATGACCTGCAGCGCAGTCTGCCCGGCCAGGCTGCGGCACAAGAGGTTCAGTTGCAGGCTGGAGATGCCCAGGCGGCTGGCGAAGTCGTCCACCGCCAGGTGTTCGCGGTAGTGCGCCTCGACCAGGCGCAGGTAGCGGCCGAACAGTTGCTGGTCGCGTTCATGCGGGGTGCGCGGCGCCTGCAGCGGCTGCTGGCGAAGCAGCCACACCATCAGTGCCGTGACCAGGGCCGACAACAGGGCCGCACGGGCCGGGGCGCTGCCCTGGTACTCCTGGTGCAAGGTGTCGAGCAACCCGCCCAGGCGCGGGCGATCCTTGCCCAGCAGGTAGCAGCGCGGCGCCGCCAGCACGCTCAACGGCGCCCCCAGGCGCTGCTCGAGGTCGGCCACCAGGGCAGTGCCGAAGGTCAGCACATGGCCCTGGATATCGGCGCTGAAGCGAAAGCCATGCACGGTCAACGGCGGCACAACCTGGATCGCCGCCTCGCGGATCAGGCTGTGCTGGCCTTCGATCTCGATGCGCGCCTCGCCGCGTTGCACATAAAGCAACTGGAACAGCTCGGCATGCCGGTGCGGCTTGATCTCCCAGTGGTGCAGGCGGCTGCGCGCCGGGATCGACTCGCAGTGCAGCAGGTCGGTGCCAGGCCAGGCGTGGTTTTCACCGTAGAGCTGGAACAGCGGGATGCCGGGGAGGGGGCTGGGCATGCTGGGGCCTGTCCGTTAATCGAACGTATTTTGCAAAAGTGCAGGTTTTTCAGCGGATAACCCACTTTCTACCCATAGATCGCACGTAAAAATACAGGTGCTAACCCTAACAGTAGATACCGGGCCTGGACCAGTCCCAGGTCGGTATCGTCATCACGAGACAACAACAATGAAAACTCAGGTTGCAATCATCGGCGCCGGCCCTTCCGGCCTGCTGCTCGGCCAGCTGCTGCACCAGGCGGGGATCGACACCCTGATCGTCGAGCGCCAGACCCCCGAGTACGTGCTGGGGCGTATCCGCGCCGGGGTGCTCGAGCAAGGCACTGTCGATTTGCTGCGCGAGGCGGGCGTGGCTACGCGCATGGATCGCGAGGGGCTGGTGCACGCAGGGGTCGAGCTTTTGCTGGGTGGCCGCCGCCAGCGCCTGGACCTCAAGGCACTGACCGGCGGCAAGACCGTCATGGTGTATGGCCAGACCGAGGTCACCCGCGACCTGATGCAGGCCAGGGCGCAGAGCGGGGCGCCGATCATCTATGCGGCGGCCAACGTGCAGCCTCATGCTATCGATGGCGAGCAACCCTACCTGACCTTCGACAAGGACGGGCGCCAGCAGCGGGTCGACTGCGACTACATCGCCGGTTGCGACGGCTTTCATGGCGTGGCCCGGCAGAGCATTCCAGCCGGGGTGCTCAAGACGTTCGAGCGGGTCTATCCGTTCGGCTGGCTGGGGCTGCTGGCCGATACCCCGCCAGTCAACCATGAGCTGATCTATGCCCATCACCCACGCGGCTTCGTGCTGTGCAGCCAGCGCTCGCAGAGCCGTAGTCGCTACTACCTGCAGGTGCCGTTGCAGGAGCGCGTGGAGGACTGGTCGGACGCGCGCTTCTGGGATGAGCTCAAGGCGCGCCTGCCGGAGGATGTGGCGGCGCAACTGGTGACCGGGCCGGCGCTGGAAAAAAGCATCGCGCCGCTGCGCAGCCTGGTGGTCGAACCCATGCAGCACGGGCGACTGTTCCTGGTCGGCGATGCCGCGCATATCGTCCCGCCCACCGGGGCCAAGGGTTTGAACCTGGCCGCCTCGGACGTCAACTATCTGTATCGGATCCTGGTCAAGGTCTATCGCGAGGGGCGTACCGAGCTGTTGGCCGAGTACTCGCCGATGGCCTTGCGCCGGGTGTGGAAGGGCGAGCGCTTCAGCTGGTTCATGACCCGGCTGCTGCATGACTTTGGCGAACACCAGGATGCTTGGGACAGCAAGATGCAGGAGGCCGATCGCGACTATTACCTGGGCTCGGCGGCGGGGTTGGCGAACATTGCCGAGAACTATGTGGGGTTGCCGTTCGAGGTGGTGGAGTAGGCCATGCACCGCGTCGCCTGGTTCGCCAGCAAGGCTGGCGCCTGCAGGTGACGCGCATGGCTTGAGGTTTGCGGCAGCGGGCGCCAGGTGATCTATTCCAGCAACGCCACCATGGCCTGGTAGCCCCGCTGGCGCGCATGTTCCAGCGCCGTCACGCCATCCTTGTCGGCGATCGTCGGGTCTGCTCCGGCGGCCAGCAGGCGGCGCACGATCTCCACATGGCGCGGGCCGCCATCGCCGAGGATCACCGCCTCCAGCAAGGCGGTCCAGTGCAGGCGGTTGAGATGGTCCACCTTGACGCCAGCATCGATCAATAGCTGCACGGTCTCGACATGCCCGCGCTCGGCGGCGGGGATCAGCGCGGTGCCGCCGTAGCGGTTGGTGCTGTTCAGGTCGGCGCCGTGGGCCAGGGTCAATTGCAGGATCTCGTTCAAACCACGGGCACCGGCATACAGGTAGGGGCTGTCCTGGATGGCATCCTTGGCATTGACGTCGGCACCGGCTTCGATCAATGCCTTGGCGGCTTGGATCTGGTTGCCGTGAGTGGCCACCAGCAAGGCAGTCTGGCCCTGGTCGTCGCGGGCCTCCAGCGCGGCGCCTTGGGCCAGGGCCTGGTGGATGGCGGCAGTATCGCCACGGCGGGCGGCATCGAACAGCTGGGTATTCATGGCAGAGGGCTCGGCATGGGCGGCAAGGCCGGTGAACAGGGCCAGCAGCAGGGTGGCGATGGACAGGCGCATGGTGTCGGGTCCTGAGGGGCAAGGCCTCATCCTAGGCAAGTGGCGGCGGCGACAGAAGTAAAGAATTCGCATGGCAGGCAGTGGCCAGGCTAATGGGCCCGTGGCGAGTTGCCGGGCCGGGGCGCGCGTGATAGAAGTCGGGCTTGTCATTCATTCGTTGAATAACCCGATGTCTTCCAGCGTGAAATCGAATAGAGCCCTGTTCGACCTTGACCTGTTGCGCGCCATCGTCGTGGTGGCCGATTGCGGCAGTTTCACCACCGCGGCCGCGCGCCTGCATTCCACCCAGTCGACCATCAGCCAGAAGGTCCGCCGCCTCGAGGATATGGTCGGCCATCGCCTGCTGGTGCGCGGCAACCGCGATGTGCTGCCCACCGATGCCGGGCAGACCTTGCTCGGGTATGCCCGGCACATGCTGGCGCTCAACGACCAGATGCTCGAAGCCCTGGCCGGGGCCATGGTCGGCATGACCGTGCGCCTGGGCGTGCCCGAGGATTTCGTCGGCGGGCGCACCACCAATGCTTTGTCCGCGTTCAGCCGGCGTCATCCGCAGGTCAAGCTCGAAGTCACCAGTGGCCTGTGCCGCGACCTCAGCCAGGCCTACGACAACGGCGAGCTTGACCTGGTGCTGCTCAAGCAGCGGCGCAACAGCCGCGAGGGCGTGGCCTGCTGGCCGGAGCGGCTGCAGTGGATCGACAGTGCGCGCATGCCGGCCTTCGAACTCGACCCGGTGCCGCTGGTGACCTTCCCCCCGCGCGGGCTGTACCGCGACGACATGATCAGCGCGATCGAGGGCATGGGCCGGCGCTGGCGCATCAGCTTCACCAGCTCGAGCCTCAGTGGCATCCAGGCGGCGGTGGCCGACGGCATGGGCATCAGCCTGCTGCCGCCACGGGCAGCGAGCGCCGAGCACCGCGTGCTCGGCGCCGGGCAAGGGCTGCCGGAAGTGGACAGCTACGAGATCGTGATCGTGCACCGGCCCACGGCGGATGTGATGGTCAAGGCGCTGGCCGAGGTGCTGACCGAGTTGCTGGCGGTGCAGGCGATCTGAGGTTCAATGCGCAGGCATCGCGTTGCCTGCCTGGTCAGCAAGGCCAGTCACTCCTTGCAGCAATGCGGCTTGCTGGCCACCCCGTCGTAGCGGTCATGGTGGCGTACCCAGTCCATCGTGCCCGCCTCGTTGCGCCCCAGCGGCGCCAGGTCGAGGAAGTTGTAGGCATTGACCAGGATGTCCAGGCCGCGGGCATAGGTGGAGTAGGTGTGGTACAGGCTGCCATCGATCGCCTTGTAGAACGCGCTCAGCCCCGGCAGCTCGGTCTCGTCGCCCGTGTACGGCTCATAGTTGTACTCGCTGCTGCCGTCGCTGGCGACGCTGACGCCGAAGTCGTGGTTGAAGCGGCTGCCATGGGAGGAATACCACGGGAAATGCCAGCCCATGCGTTGGCGGAACGCCTGGAACTCGGCATAGGGCGCCCGTGACACCGCGGCCAAGGTCACGTCGTGGTGCGCCAGGTGCAGGTTGGCGCCGTCGAAGTGATCGGCGAGGAAGGAGCAGCCGGGGCAGCCCTCGTCCCAACCTTCAGCGAACATGAAGTGATAGACCAGCAACTGACTGCGCCCGGCGAACAGCTCGGCCAGGCCCAGTTCGCCATGTGGGCCGTGGAAGCGGTAGTCCTCCTCTACCTGTACCCAGGGCAGGGCGCGGCGAGCGGCGGCCAGTTCGTCGCGTTGATGGGTGAAGGCTTTCTCGTGCAGCCACAGTTGCCGCCGCGCGGCCAGCCACTGGCTGCGCGAGACCACGGCGTGCTTGGGATCGGAAGGGCTCATGGTGGCGACTCCAGCGTAAGGGATTCAAACAGTGGTCGAATCATCCTCGGCGCTTTCGACAACGCCATTGCCAATACCGACAGACGGCCAGTACCAACCCTCCGTAGGAGCCGGCCTTGCCGGCGAACACCGGCGCAGCCGGTGCCCCACTTCGCTGCCGATGGTTGATACTATTGCGCCATCTATCACAAGGAGCGTGGCGATGACCTTCTTCTCCTGGCGCCGCTGCGCGGTGCCGTTGCTGGCCCTGTGCCTGGCGGCTCCCGTGGCGCAGGCCGGCAACACCCCCTGTTCCGGGCGCAAAGGCGGCATCGCCGGTTGCGACGGCGATACCTTCCTGTGCAACGACGGCTCGATCAGTGCCTCGAAGAAAAGCTGCAGCGCCCAGTTCGGTGGCCCGGCGCGGGCGCAGCCCTTGCGTGCCAGCGGCAGTAGTGAGGGCTGTAGCTGCGGCACGGGCCAGTACTGCGTCGGCCCGCGCGGTGGCGTGTACTGCCTGACGCCGTCGGGCAGCAAGAGCTACAAGCGCCGCTGATCAGAGACTGGCGATCAGCTTCCACAGGCGTGGGTCGTCATAATCGGCGATCACCAATTTCGCCCCGGCATCCAGCAAGGGTTGCTCAGGTTGCGTGGTCGCCAGCCCCACGGTGAAGATGCCCGCATCGACCGCGGCCTTGACCCCCGGCAGCGAGTCCTCGAACGCCAGTGCCTGCCCGGCCTGGGCCCCCAGGCGCTGCAAGCCGGTGAGATAGGGCAGGGGATCGGGCTTGGGCCGGGCCAGTTCATCGGCGACCAGCACATGGTCGAAACGCTCGCCCAGGCCCATGGCGCCGAGCATGTGCTCGGCGTTCAGGCGCGGGGCGTTGGTCACCACGCACATGCCGATGCCGTGCTCCTCGGCATGCTCGAGCAGGCGCAGCAGCCCCGGCATGGGCTCGAGGTGCGGCGACAGCTCGCGAAACAAGGCTTCCTTGCGCTCGGCCAGTGCCTGGCACTGTGTCGCATCGGCCTCGGGGAACAGCTCGGCGAACAACAGACCATTGGAGCGGCCGCTGACCTGGGTATTGAACTGTTCCTGGGTCAGTTCGCGGCCGTCGTGATCGCGCAGCAGCTGGCGGAAGGCCTGCAGGTGCAGGGTGTCGGTATCGGTGAGGGTCCCATCGAGGTCGAACAGCAGGGCGGTCAGCATCGGGCATCCTGGCGGGTGGAGAATCAATTCAGCAGCATCATAACCAATGCCGCCGACGAAGGGGGCTGTTAAGTGTTCGTCGAAAAGAGTACAAATGTACTCCATGGACAATCTACCCCCAAAACGTCGCGCCATCCTCGCGTTCATCCGCGAGCGCATCACCGATCAAGGCCAGCCGCCGTCGCTGGCCGATATCGCCGAGCGCTTCGGTTTCGCCTCGCGCAGCGTGGCGCGCAAGCACATCACCGCCCTGCACCAGGCCGGTTTCATCGACGTCACGCCCAATCAGGCGCGGGGTATTCGCTTGGCCGAGCCCTTGCGCCGGCCGGAAATCCTCGAAGTGCCGGTGCTTGGCCAGGTGGCCGCCGGCGCGCCCATCGGTCCCGACCTCGATATTCACGAACAGTTGCTGCTCGATCCCAGCCTGTTCCGGCATACGCCGGACTACCTGCTCAAGGTGCGCGGCGACTCGATGATCGACGACGGCATCTTCGACGGCGACCTGGTCGGCATTCGCCAGCAGGGCGAGGCCCGCGATGGGCAGATCGTGGTCGCCCGGCTCGATGGCGAGGTGACCATCAAGCGTCTGCAGCGCACCCGTGGCGGCTATCGCCTGCTGCCGCGCAACCCTGCCTATGCCCCCATCGACATCAGCCCGGAGCGCGAATTCTTCATCGAAGGCGTGTTCTGCGGCCTGCTGAGGCGTGACTGATGGGCGCGGTAGTCGACCTCGAGCGGCTGCTCGACCAGCGCCAGGTCTGGCGTGGGCGGCAAGCCCAGGCGCGGCCGCAGGCGTTGCAGCCCAGCGGGCATGCCGCGCTCGATGCGCGGTTGCCGGATGGCGGCTGGCCTGCCGCTGCGCTCAGCGAACTGCTGCTGGCCAGCCCGGGTTGTGGCGAGTTGCAATTGCTGTGGCCGACCCTGGCGCGCTTGACCGGCGCGGGCGAACGGGTGGTGCTGGTGGCGCCGCCGTTCATTCCCTACGCGCCGGCCTGGCAGGCGGCGGGGGTGGACCTGCGCTGGTTGGCGCAGGTCGAGGGCAAGGGCAATGACGGCTTGTGGGCTGCGGAGCAATGCCTGCGCTCGGGCAGTTGCGCGGCCGTGCTGTGTTGGCCGGCGCGCGCCGATGACCGCGCGCTGCGTCGCTTGCAGGTTGCGGCGGAAACCGGCGAGGCCCTGGCCTTCGCCTGCCGGGAGCAGCAGGCCGCGCACAACCCGTCGCCCGCGGCCCTGCGCATCGCCATCGACACCCGACCGGCGCAATGGCGTGTGCTCAAGTGCCGGGGTGGCTTGCCGCCGGCCGCGCCCATCGCCTGCCCGGGATGGGGCTGATGCGCCATGCTCTGGGCCTGCATCCTGTTTCCCCAGCTGGCGCTGGACACGGTCCTGCGCGAACGCGACGACCCTGATACCCCGCTGGCCTTGATCGGTGGTCCGACCCAGCGTCGCGTCCTCCAGGCGGTCAATGTGCCAGCCCGCGCCCTGGGCTTGCGCGCGGGGCAGACCCTGACCGCCGCCCGGGCCTTGGCCGACGGCTTCAGCTGTGTCGAGGTCGAGCCGGCACGCATCGACCAGGTTCAGCAACTGCTCGCGGCCTGGGCCTATCGCTTCAGTGCCCAGGTCAGCCTGCATTACCCGCGGGCGTTGTTGCTGGAGATCGGTTCGAGCCTGCAATTGTTCGGCCCCTGGCCCGCGTTCGAGGCGCGGCTGCGCCAGGAACTGGCCGAACTGGGGCTGCGTCAGCGCATCGTCGTGGCCAGCAACCCGGTGGCGGCGCGAATCCTTGCCAATGGCCATGACGGTCTGGCGCTGACTTGCCCACAGGCCACCCGCGACAGCTTGCAGCACCTGCCGGTCGAGCGGGCCGGCCTGCCCACCGAGGCGGCTGAGGCGTTCAGCCGCATGGGCCTGCGTCGGCTCGGGCAGGTCCTGGCCTTGCCGCGCGAGGCCTTGGCCAGGCGTTTCAGCGCCCAGGTGCAGTTGCACCTGGACCAGTTGCTTGGCCTGCGCACCCTGGGCCTGGACTTCTACCAGCCACCCGATCGCTTCGACGCGCGCCTGGAGCTGAACTTCGACGTCGAGTCGCACCAGGCGTTGCTGTTCCCCTTGCGCCGGCTGATCAACGACCTGGCCGCGTTCCTCGGCGGGCGCGATTGCGGCGTACAGCGTTTCGAGCTGCACCTGGAGCACGCCGAAGGGCCTGATACCTTGCTCAAGGTCGGGCTGCTGGCTGCCGAGCGCGAGGCCGCGATGCTGTTCGAACTGGCACGCGGACGCCTGGAGCCGCTACGGATTCCAGCCCCGGTACGTAACCTGCGGCTGGTCGCCGCCGACTTGCCCCCCTTCGTGCCCCAGCGCCAGGCCTTGTTCGAGGCCCGCGCCCAGCAGGCGCAGCCTTGGGAGCAGTTGCGTGAGCGGCTGCGTGCCCGCCTGGGCGATGACGCGGTCACAGGGTTGTGCGCCGCCGCCGATCATCGTCCCGAATGCGCCTGGCAGCCGGCGGAGCAGGGCGCCCAGGGCCGCCTGGTGATGGCGCCCGGCAGTCGCCCCGGCTGGCTGTTGGCCGAACCCCAGGTGCTGGCCGAGGTCGGCTTGCAGTGGTTGGGGCCGGCCGAGCGGATCGAGTCCGGTTGGTGGGACGGTGGCGATGTGCGGCGCGACTATTATCGGGTCCAGACCCGTGACGGCCTGCGTGGCTGGGCCTTTCGCGACCTGGCGGCGCCCGGGCCGCTGTGGTTGCAAGGCTGGTTCGCATGAGCGGGCAGGGTTACGCCGAGCTGCATTGCCTGTCGAACTTCAGTTTCCAGCGCGGCGCCTCCAGCGCCGACGAGCTGTTTCGTCGAGCGCGCGAGCAGGGCTACCAGGCCCTGGCGATCACCGATGAATGCTCCTTGGCCGGTATCGTTCGGGCCTGGCAGGCTGCAAGGCAGCATGAGCTGCGCCTGATCGTCGGGAGCGAGGTGCAGGTGCATCAAGGGCCCAAGCTGGTCTTGCTGGTGCAGGACCTTGCTGGCTACCAGAACCTCTGCGCGCTGATCACTCGTGCGCGACGGCGGGCTGAAAAAGGCAGCTACCAACTGCTCGCCGAGGATCTCGAGGCCCATCACCAAGGCTTGCTGGCACTGTGGGTAGTGGCGGCCGCCAGCGATGACGCGGCCTGGTTGCAGGCGCTGTTCGGCGAACGCCTGTGGCTGGCTGTGCACCTGCATCGTGGGGGCGACGATGAACAGCGGCTGGCCGGTTTGCGGGCGCTGGGCGCACGCACGGGCATACCGTTGGTGGCCTGTGGTGATGTGCATATGCATGTGCGTGGTCGGCGTGCGTTGCAGGACTGCATGACCGCCATCCGCGCGCATTGCCCGGTGACCGAGGCCGGTCAGTTGCTGTTCGCCAACGGCGAGCGCCACCTGCGTTCCCTCGAGCAATTGCGGGAGCTGTACCCGGCTGACCTGTTGGCGCAGGCCCTGGTGCTGGCCGAGCGTTGCACCTTCGACCTGGGCGAGTTGCAGTACCAGTACCCGCGTGAGCTGGTGCCCGAGGGCCAGACGCCGGCCAGCTGGTTGCGCGCACTGTGTGAGCGTGGCTTGCCCGAGCGTTGGCCGCACGGGCCGAGCGACAAGGTGCGCGAGGTGCTGGGCCGGGAGTTGGCCCTGATCGAGGAGCTGGGCTACGAGAGCTATTTCCTCACCGTCCATGACATCGTCGCCTTCGCCCGCCGCCAGCGCATCCTGTGCCAGGGGCGTGGCTCGGCGGCCAACTCGGTGGTGTGCTTCGTGCTGGGCATCACCGAGCTCGACCCGATGGAGCATCGGCTGCTGTTCGAGCGCTTCCTGTCCCGCGAGCGCAACGAGCCGCCGGATATCGACGTGGATTTCGAGCATGACCGGCGCGAGGAGGTCATCCAGTATGTCTTCCGGCGCTACGGCCGGCACCGTGCGGCGTTGACGGCAGTGGTCAGCAGCTACCACGCCGCGGGGGCGGTGCGCGATGTGGCGCGGGTGCTGGGGCTGCCGAGTGACCAGGTGGATGCCCTGGCCAAGTGCTGCGCGCGCTGGAGTGACCGGATCCCGGATGCCGAGCGCCTGGCCGAGGCCGGGTTCGACGCGCAGAGCCCGTCATTGCGGCGTATCCTGGTGCTGGCCGGCGAACTGATCGGTTTCCCCCGGCATCTGTCGCAACACCCGGGAGGTTTCGTCATTTCCGAGCAGCCCCTGGACCAGCTGGTGCCGGTGGAGAACGCGGCCATGGCCGAGCGCACGGTGATCCAGTGGGACAAGGACGACCTGGATATGGTCGGCTTGCTCAAGGTCGATGTGCTGGCCCTGGGCATGCTCAGTGCGTTGCGCCGTTGCTTCGACCTGATGGCATTGCACCGGGGGCATGAGTACCGCCTGGCGACCCTGCCCAAGGAAGACCCGGCCACCTACGCCATGATCAGCCGGGCCGAGACCATGGGCGTGTTCCAGATCGAATCGCGGGCGCAGATGGCCATGCTGCCGCGGTTGAAACCAGAAAAATTCTATGACCTGGTGATCGAGGTGGCGATCGTGCGCCCCGGGCCGATCCAGGGCGACATGGTGCATCCCTACTTGCGTCGGCGCTTGCAACAGGAGCCTGTCACTTATCCCTCGGAAAAGCTCAAGGCTGTGTTCGAACGCACCTTGGGCGTGCCGCTGTTCCAGGAGCAGGTCATGGAACTGGCCATGGTCGCCGCCGACTACAGCCCGGGCGAGGCCGACCAGTTGCGCCGCAGCATGGCTGCCTGGAAGCGCCATGGTGGCCTGGAACCACACCGAGCGCGCTTGATCGGCGGCATGCTGCGCAATGGCTATGAGCTGGCTTTCGCCGAACGCATCTTCGAGCAGATCAAGGGCTTCGGCAGCTATGGCTTCCCCGAGTCCCACGCCGCCAGTTTCGCCTTGCTGTGCTATGCCAGCAGTTGGCTCAAGTGCCACGAGCCGGCGATCTTCACCTGTGCCCTGGTCAATAGCTGGCCGATGGGCTTCTATAGCCCCGACCAGTTGTTGCAAGAGGCGCGCCGCCAGGGCATCGAGGTGCGCCCGGTGGATGTGTTCCACAGCGCCTGGGATTGCACCCTGGAGCCAGTGGGCAAGGGTGTCCTGGCGATCCGCCTGGGTTTGCGGCAGATTCGTGGCTTCAATGAGGCGGATGCCAGGCGCCTGGAGCAGGCGCGCGCGCAGCGGCCCTGGCGCGATGTCGAGGACCTGTGCCTGCGTGTAGGCCTCGATGCCCGGGCCAGGGCGCGGCTGGCGGATGCCGGGGCCTTGCGCGGGCTGGCCGGCGACCGGCACCAGGCGCGCTGGCAGGTGGCGGCGGTGCAGGCGCAGTTGCCGTTGTTCGCCCAGCTCGAGCGCGCGCCGGAGCCGGAGGTGAGTCTGCCGACGCCGACGCAGGGCGAAGACCTGGCCGCCGACTACCACACGCTGGGCACCACCCTGGGGCCGCATCCACTGATGTTGCTGCGCCCGCGCTTGCGGGCGTTGGGATGCCGCAGTTCCCAGGAGCTGGCCGGTGTCGAGCATGGTGACAGCGTGGCGGTGGCCGGAATCGTGGTCGGCCGGCAGCGGCCGCAGACGGCCAGCGGCGTGACCTTCGTAACCCTTGAAGATGAACACGGGATGGTCAACGTGGTGGTCTGGCGCGAGCTGGCCGAGCGGCAGCGGCGGGCGCTGGTGGGCTCGCGGTTGCTTAAAGTTAGCGGGCGACTGGAGCAGGAAAAGGGCGTGCGACACCTGATTGCCCGGCGCCTGGAAGACATCAGCCCGCTGCTCAATGGGCTGGATGTGCGCAGTCGGGATTTTCATTGATGCCAGCCAGCGCCAGGCGCAACGCCGCAGGAGCCGGCTTGCCGGCGAATATCGGCACAGCCGGTACCGTCCACCACCGCGACGCTTGGTTCGCCAGCAGGGCTGGCGCCTACAGGTGGCGCTCAGACCATCGCCAGGCGCTGCTTGCGGGTCGGGGGCGCGAACGCTTGGTCGATCGCCCGCAGGTCCTCCTCGCTCAGCACCAGCCCAGCCGCTTGTGCATTCAAGCGCACGTGGTCCGGGTTCACCGCCTTGGGAATCGCGATCACACCCTCGCCGCGCGTCACCCAGGCCAGGCTCACCTGGGCCGGCGTGGCGCCATGGCGCTCGGCAACCTGGGCCATCAGCGGATGGCGCAACAAGCGCCCGGCTTGGGCCAGCGGGCAGTAGGCCATGGTTGGCAAACCCTGCTCGCGGCTCCACGGCAGCAGGTCGAACTCGATGCCGCGTTCGGCCGGGTTGTACAGCACCTGGTTAGTGGCGCAGGCGGTGTTGTCCAGCTCGCGCAGGTCGTCCAGGTCGAAGTTCGACACGCCCCATCGGCGGATCTTGCCTTGCTCGATCAACCGCTCGAACGCCTCCACCGTCTCCTCCAGCGGGTACTGCCCACGCCAGTGCAGCAGGTACAGGTCGATACAGTCGGTGCCCAGCCGTTTCAGGCTGCGTTCGCAGGCGGCCGGCATGCCGCGCCGGCTGGCGTTGTGCGGGTAGACCTTGCTGACCAGAAACACCTGCTCGCGGCGCCCGGCGATGGCCTGGCCGACCACCTGCTCGGCCCCACCTTCGGCGTACATCTCCGCCGTGTCGATCAGGCTCAGCCCCAATTCGATGCCTTGTTGCAGGGCCGCTACTTCGGCGGCCCTGCGCCCCGGGTCCTCGCCCATGTACCAGGTGCCCTGGCCAATGACCGGAACGCGGCTGCCCGCCAGATTCAGGTAGCGCATATCACCTCCTGTGGGTGGGTATGGGTAAGCAGGACATCGAGCAGCGCTTCGGCGGCTTTCGACAGCTTGTGATCGCTCAGGGCGATCACGCCGATGCGCCGCTCGACGCTGGGCTCGACCAACCGCACGCAGCGTGCGCCCAGCTGCTGCATCTGCTCGATGCACAGGGCCGGCACGGCGCTGACGCCCAGGCCGCTGGCGACCATGCGGCCGATGGTCGCCAGTTGGTGGCTCTCGAAGGCCACCGTCAGCTTGCCATGGCCGGCGGCCAGGTGCTGCTCGAGCAGCAAGCGCACCGCCGAGGGCCGCTGCAGGGCGATGAAGTCCTCGGCCAGCAGTTCCTGCCAGCGCACCTGCGGCTGGCGCGCCAGTGGCGAGTCGGCGGGCACCACGGCGACGAAACGGTCCATGTACAGCGGGTGGAACCGCAGCGCCTCGCTGCTTTCGGGTTCGAAGCCAATGCCCAGTTCGACGCGGCGATGGCGCACCAGTTCCAGCACCTGCTCGTTGATCACGTCGTGCACGGTGACGTTGACCTTGGGGTAGCGCTGGCGGAACACCTTCAGCGATTGCGGCAGCAGGTTGCCAGCGAACGCCGGCATGGCCGCCACCGACACCCGGCCCAGTTGCAAGGTGAAGCGCTGGCGCAGCATCTCCTCGGTGTCGTCCCAGTCAGCCAGCAGGCGCCGGGCCAGGGGCAGCAGCACCTCGCCCTCGGGCGTCAGGCTGACGCTGCGGGTGGTGCGGGTGAGCAGGGCGCCGCCGAGGTTGTCCTCCAGGGCCTTGATGGTCAGGCTCAGGGCCGGTTGCGACACGTGCAGGTGCTCGCCGGCCTGGGCGAAGCTCTGGTACTTGGCCACGGTGACGAAGGCACGCAGCTGCTTGACGTTCATGACTGGCTCGACCTTTGTTTTGAAAAAATTATCAATCGATGACGAAAACAAAATTAACAAATCAGTCGACTACAGTGAAGATGACCGCACGGTTCCAACAACTACAAAAGGCGACTGAGCATGGCCGGACTGGACAAGCGTGTAGCAACTTATGAAGAGGCCTTGGCTGGCCTGACCGACGATATGACGGTACTGGCCGGTGGCTTCGGCCTGTGCGGCATCCCCGAGAACCTCATCGCCGAGATCAAGCGCCGCGGCGTCAAGGGCCTGACCGTGGTCTCCAACAACTGCGGCGTCGACGGCTTCGGCCTGGGCGTGCTGCTCGAGGACCGGCAGATCCGCAAGATGATTGCCTCCTACGTGGGCGAAAACGCCGAGTTCGAACGCCAGTTGCTCAGCGGCGAACTGGAAGTCGAGCTCACCCCCCAAGGTACCCTGGCCGAGAAAATGCGCGCTGGCGGCGCCGGCATTCCGGCCTTCTTCACCGCCACCGGCTACGGCACCCCGGTCGCAGAAGGCAAGGAAGTACGCGAGTTCAAGGGCCGCAAGTACATCCTCGAAGAATCCATCACCGGCGACTTCGCCATCGTCAAGGGCTGGAAGGCCGACCACTACGGCAACGTGGTGTACCGCAACACCGCGCAGAACTTCAACCCACTGGCCGCCACCGCCGGCAAGATCACCGTGGTCGAGGTCGAAGAGATCGTCGAGCCCGGCGTGCTGCTGCCCAGCGAGATCCACACCCCGGGCATCTATGTCGACCGGGTCATCGTCGGCACCTTCGAGAAGCGCATCGAAAAGCGCACCGTCAAGGCCTGAGCGCCGCCCTCAAGAACAACAAAGAGATCCTGACCATGGCATTGACCCGCGAACAAATGGCGCAACGCGTCGCCCGTGAACTGAAGGACGGCTACTACGTCAACCTCGGTATCGGCATCCCCACCTTGGTGGCCAACTACGTGCCTGCCGACATGGATGTGATGCTGCAGTCGGAAAACGGCCTGCTGGGCATGGGCGAGTTCCCCACCGAAGCCACCATCGACGCCGACATGATCAACGCCGGCAAGCAGACCGTGACCGCTCGCCGTGGCGCGTCGATCTTCGATTCGGCGCAATCCTTCGCCATGATCCGTGGCGGCCATGTCGACCTCACCGTGCTGGGGGCTTTCGAAGTGGACGTGGAGGGCAACATCGCCTCGTGGATGATCCCCGGCAAGCTGGTCAAGGGCATGGGCGGCGCCATGGACCTGGTGGCCGGTGCCGACAACATCATCGTCACCATGACCCATGCCTCCAAGGACGGCGAGTCCAAGCTGCTGCCCAAGTGCAGCCTGCCGCTGACCGGCGCCGGCTGCATCCGCAAGGTGCTGACCGACCTGGCCTACCTGGAGATCGAGAACGGCGCCTTCATCCTGCGCGAAACCGCGCCGGGCGTGAGCGTCGAAGAGATCATCGAGAAAACCGCCGGCAAGCTGATCGTGCCGGACGATGTGCAGGAAATGACCTTCTAATTACCCGCAACACACCGCCCCCTGTAGGAGCGGCCTTGATCTGGTCAAGTAATTTTGGACACCGGTTAAGGTTCATGCTGCTGCCCTGAGC
>NZ_JBMDJI010000034.1:0-44171 GCF_057809115.1 Pseudomonas sp. FG47 | reverse complement strand
CCGCGGGGCAAGCCCGCTGCCACGAAGGCGTCGCTTCGTGGCAGCGGGCTTGCCCCACGATGTTTTCAGTGCCTGCGCCATAGCCAATGATCCAGGCTCAATCTTCCAGCCCCCTTCAACAGCAGCGGCAGCAATGCCACCAGGTAGATCAGCGGCAACTTGAAGTTGCCGAAACCCTGGTCGGTAATCACATATCCCCGTCCTAGTTCCGCCAGGCTCGACCACTCGCTGGGCCAGTGCACCGCGGCAATCGCCACCACCGTCACCACCATCAGCACCGCCGACGCCAGTCGGGTCCCCAGCCCCAGCAGCAGGAGCAGCGGGCAGATCAACTCGGCCCACATCGACAGTTGCCAGTTCAATCCGGCCGGCAGCAGGTCGAAGGGGAATGGAAAACTGCCTTGCAGGTCGGCGAACCAGTTGTTGCCGTTGAACTTCTCAAGGCCCGATTCGAAGAACTCCCAGGCCAGGAACAGCCGCAGTGGCAGGTCGGCGCCCCAGTTGCCGGCATGCTCGAGGGCGGTGAAAGGGCGGGTAAGGTTTGGCGTCAGCATGTCGAGGCTCCTTGCATTGAGTCATTGGGACAACGAGGGGGCGGCGCGGCGCAAGCGCTGGGCTTGCTTGGCGATCAGCTTGAGGGCAATGGCGGCGAACATCAGGGCGAAGGCCAGGGGATACCAGCCGCCCAGGGGAATGCGCTTGTAGAACGACAGGCAGAACACCGCGGCCAGCACCCAGGTGCCGGTGCTGTGCAGACCCTTCCACAGGCGTGGGCCGAGCAGGCGCATGGGCGCCTTGAACGAGGTCAGGGTCAGCAGCAGGATGAACAGATAGCCTAGCGACCCGGGGATATTCGCCACGGTCGTGCGACCTGCCCAGAACAGCTCGGGGTAGCGTTGCGCATACAGGTAGATCAGTGCCCCATGCACGCTGTGCGAGAAGGCGAAGGCCAGGCCGATGTAGCGCCGCTCACGCAGCAGTTGGCGACTGGCCGCGCCCGGCAGCAAAGTGACCAGCGCCGAGGCGAGGAAGGCCGCCAGAAACAAGGCGAACGAACTGCGTGCGGTGGCGCGGATGGCACTGCGCAGGCCATCGACGCCTAGCGGTTGGCTGAGCATCACTGCGCCAGTCATCAGCAGGGTAACGGCGGCAAGGGCAGTGAACAGCTTCCAGCCGCAGGGCAGGGCTTTCATGGGTGGTCTCCCGGAGCAGGTGGCAAGGGCGGGCTGCCTTCGCGCGGTGGTGGCCGGGAGTGTGCGGTGGCGGGGTATCTGCAGTGTGTCGCGCTACAGCGGGTTGTGTATCAATGTGTAGACGCCGGCTTGCCGGCGAACAACGGCGCAGCCGGTGCCATCCCCCGCGGCGCCGGGTTCGCCAGCAAGCTGGCTCCTACGGGGAGGTTGGTGCGGGAGCGGGCGCTCACTTAGCGCTGGCTGGCCAGGCGTTGCTGGGCGGCGGCGCAGCCATTGATCTCCACCGCCTTTTGCAGGAAACCCTGGCGTTGCTGTGGATCGAGTTCGCCAAGCAGGCGGTAGATTTCCGCCTGATAGTCACGTTGGCGTCCCCACTGCATCTGCAACCCCTGCGGCCGGGCGCGGCTGCAGGCCAGGCGCGTCGCCGGTTGCGGATAGTAGGGCGCGTACAAGGTGGCCATGCTGGGCACCGCTGCCAACGCCTCGCGGTAGGCTGGGCTGGCATTGTAAGGCGTACACCACCGGGCTATGGCCAGTGCCGGTGGCGCGAAGCCCTGCTTGAGGCTGGCCTCCAGCAATGGGCAGGCAGCGTCGGCGATCTGCCCGGCAGGCAGGTAGGTGGTGTAATACAGCGCCAGGCGATACTGGGCCACTGGATGGCCAAGGGCGACCGAGCGCTTGAGCAGCGCCACGGCCGACGGCAGGGTATGGGCCATGGCCTGGCCCTGACGGCTCAGCTCGGGGTCCCTGGCCGAGGCGCGCAGCGGGCTGGCGCTGTCGTCCTGGCTGTCGGCCTGCTCCAGCAATGGCAGGGCCTGGCGATACAGCAGGTCGGCATGGGGGTCGATGTTCACCTCCAGCGCCTGCACGGCAAAGGCCGCCAGCAACAGTGGCAAAAGGCTCATGCGGCTTGCGCGCATGGCCAACAGCTGGGGGGCGACAGGGGAAGTCATGGCAGGTACGCGTATGCCTCAGGCGGATCAGGAGCGACGACGGCGTATTCTAGCCAGCCAGCGTGCTTCGCCGAAAGCCCGATCCGTCGTAATCAGCCCGGCTTGATCGGTGAAACCTTGCGCAGGGCATGGTTTTCCTGGGCCAGGCCGAGCTTGGCGGTGATGACCTTGGCCAAGGCGTTGTTGCCCAGGTCGTTGAAATGTAGGCGGTCGACGAACAGGTCCTGGGTAAAGGCTGGCGAACTGCCGAGCATGCAGTTCATGTCGTAGCAGGGGATTGGCTCGGCCTGGTTCTTGATGCGACGCAAGAAGGCCATGTGCAGTTGGCTGTCGAAAGCGCCGCCGATCAGGCGGTCGAAGTTCGACGGTTGGCGCTCGAGCGCGGCCAGCATGGCCTGTTCGCCGCTGGGCAGGGCTTCCCGGCACCAGGGCAGCAATGGCTGGAGGATGAAGGTGAGGGTGGTATGGCCGTCGGCCAGCAAACGGTCCCATTGCCGCAGGGTGCGGCCGATGCTGTCGGCGGCGCGGATCAGGCGTTTGTCCGGGCTCGACAGCGGTTCGATGTCTGGCCACGGCGGCACGCGGCGCGACGCCAAGGCCTGGCCCAGGCGTTGCCAGAGCGATTCGCGGCGTGCAGGAGGCGTCGCTGGCACGCCTTCGTTGAAACGGTTGAGGAAGTCCTGGTAAACCTGGGCCCTTTGCGGGTCCTGGCTGCCGGCCAGCACTTCGCCGAGGGTTTCTTGGGCCAGGGTATTGAGGCCGCTGAGCACCACCACATGGCCGATCTGGCCAAAGCGATGCTGGTGGGTGAGGAACAGCAGCAGTTCCTGGGTCGCGTTGAGCCCGCAGCCGGCCAGGCTCAGCCAGACTTCGCCGGTCAGTTGCGACAGGTACGAGGCCACCGTGTGCTCGTCGGAGCTGGCGCCGATGCCCATGGCCGTGGAACCACCCACCAGCACATTGACCCGCGCCGCGCCACCGCGCTCGGCCACCGAGAAACGCTTGCCGGCGCAGTGGCTGTAGCGCAGCCCCAAGGCATCGGTGTTGATGGTGCCGGAGCGATAGCCGCGCTCATGTAGGTAGAGCATCTGCGGCGCCCGCCGACTGCCCCGTTGCAGAAAACGCTGGTAGTCCTGGGGCAGTGGGCTGCCTGGCGAGGTGTCGTCGATCGGGGCCATGGGCGCTGCTCGGCTCAGGCCGCCAGGGCCTTGAGGTTGTACGCCAGGCCAACGCCGGCGATCAACAGCAGCGCCACGCCGGACGCCAGGCTGATCACGCGGTTGCTGCGCGGCGAAGCGATTTTGCCGATGGCGAAGATGTACAGGCTGAGCACGGCGAAGTCGATGGCGATCCATAACAGCGACAGCACCAGCATGCTTTTGCCGAACGATTCGGTGATCTGGATGAACTGCGGGAAGAAGGAAATGAAGAAGATGATGTCCTTGGGGTTGGAAATACCCACCATGAAGCCCTGCAGCAAGCCGCCACGCCCCGGTTGCACCACCGGCGTATCCGCTTCGGGGCTGTCGGCCGGTTGCTGCAAGGCTTCGCGCAGGGTACCCAGGGCGATGTAGCCGATGAACAGGCAACCCAGCAGGCTCATGCCGTTGAGCCAGTTCTTGTCGATGGCCGCGCTGGTCATGATGATCCAAGCCGCGGCGCCGATCAGCACCAGTGACGCCCAGTTGGTGCCCACGGCGGTGAACAGTGCCTTGCGCGAGCCCGAGGCGGCGGCGGTATTGACGATCAGCGCCACCACCGGGCCAGGGGTGGCGATCAGCAGCAGCACGGTGAGGGCGTAAGTGGCGGTCAGGGCGGTATTCACATTCAATTCTCGATCAGGGGAGCAGCAGTTGCGGTATGGAACGGGCAGCGTGCCGGGTTCAGCGACCCGGGCTCCTGCAGTTGGTATTGGCGCCACTCGAAATTGTCGTCCTGGCCGAAGAAGCCAAGGGAGTCAGGCATCACGCCGTCGTTGTAGTGGTGGACCCGGTCGCGAATGCGCGCGCGGATGCGCTGGCCGCTTTCGGTACTGGCGCTGGCCACTTCGTCGAAACTTTCCCGGGGGTTGATGACGAAGGCGATGTGCTGGCCCAGGTTACGGCTTTTCATCAAATGGTGACCGGGGAAACTCATGTTGACGAACAGCGGCATGCCGGCGAAACAGAACGCCCAGCGGGGGTCGTGGGGGTCTTGCGGCACCTCGGCTGGCCAGGGCCGCGGGTCGCGGGCGTGAACCTGGTGTAGCACCTCCCAGGCCAGGCCCTGCTGGGCGGCGAGCGAGGTGGCCGGGTCGGTTTGCAGAAACACCAGCAGCGGGTGGCCGATGCGTTGCTTGAGCGGGATCGGTTCGACAGTGCTGATGTAGTCGGCCAGGCCCCGGGCGATATCGTCGGCCAAGCGCTCGGCACGGGCGAAAATCACATGGCAGGTGCGCGCGGTGACCGCCTTGCGCCCGAATAGGCAAGGGAAGTCGGGGTTGGCCAAGGTTTGCTTGAAGTGTTCTATGGTCTTGTGCGTCCAGTGGTGCCGGTTGTGCACATGTTCATCGGCCAGCTCTAGCGCGTCCAGGCGGTAGCAGTTTCCATAACCCGTAAACATGATTTCCCCAGGTCTATCGATGTGACCGCGTCAAGGTGATTTTTCCGGCATATCCATGCGGTTTGGCTATATAAAATTGTTATTTAGCAGCATTTTCCGTGAGGGTCGCTGCGTTGTAAAACGCCTGGAACTATGACCTACTATGAGCCTTGCTCATGCTCTGGAAGGCGCTCATGTCGGAACGGATTCAAGCCTTGCACGCCCTGCGGGCCTTCGAAGTGGCCTCGCGCTACGGCTCTTTCACCCGTGCCGCACAGGAGCTGGCCCTTACCCAGGGCGCGGTCAGCCATCACATCAAGACCCTCGAGGCGCTGTTCGGTTGCGACCTGTTCGAGCGCCGCGGCCCCAAGTTGCGCCTGACCGAGCATGGTCGGTTGCTGGCCCAGGAGCTCAAGGTCGGCTTCAAGATCATCGAAAATGCCTGCGCGCTGTTGCGCCAGGACCGTTATGGCATCCGTCTCAAGGCGCCGTCGACGCTCACCGTGCGCTGGCTGTTGCGGGCGCTGGACGGGTTCAAGAAAGCCGACAACAGTTGCGCGGTGCAACTGTCCAGCGTATGGATGGACATCGACGCGGTGGATTTCTATTCCGAGCCCTACGACTGCGCCATCCTCCTGGGCAATGGCCGCTTCCCGGCCGAGGTCGAGAGCCTCAAGCTGTTCGACGAATGGCTGATCCCTGTCTGCCACCCCAGCTACCTTGGCAACCCCGCGCCGCCGCTGTCGGTGCTCGACGACTGCGAGTTGCTTCACCCCTCGCCGGACCGGCGCGATTGGCGGCGCTGGCTGGCGCGCCTGGACGCGCTGGAGATCAGCATCGACCAGGGCCAGGTATTCGACACCCTCGACCAGGGCATTTCGGCAGCCCAGCAAGGCCTGGGTATTTCGGTGGTCGACCTGGTGCTGGCCAGCGCCGACCTGGCGGTGGGCAACCTGGTCACGCCATTTCCACAGGCGGTGGCCACCGGCGACGGCTACTACATGACCTGGCTCAAGGCCAGCCCCAAGGCCCACCAGATGCATAAGTTGCGTGAGTATCTGGTGGCGCAGGTGCCAGTTCTGGCACACAGGGACATCAGTTATCTGTATGGGTGATGGCGCTTCTCTATATGTGAATCATGGGCAGGCTTGTTACGGCTGAGTTGATCGGGAGGCTAGTATCCTGCATGGTTAACTCGTTTATGTTCTTTATTTGTTCCGCCCAATGATTTCGGGGGCTTTTAGATTAAAGAACTAACCGATCGGGACACTAGGCTCTGCCTCGGGAACAAGCTGTTCACTTTTGGCGGTGTCTTGGGCGCCCGGGTGGCGTTGCCACTCCTCGCCATAGCCCTGCTATGACTCGTTGCGGCGCCTTGACCGAACACCCAAGCCACTGGCCAAAAGAGAACGTAACAGGCGTGAAGCTATTTGTCAGGCAGCGCTAAGCCTGACGCGCGCGTAAAAGGTACCAATAAGTCCACCATTTGCGCCAGGTTCTGGGAGATCAAGCAAGTATAAGTGGGGCATGTAATATTTTCCATTGTACATGATTTTTTTATTGGATGCCGCGGCCACCATGTCGAGCGCAGAGTCTCCCCATATGTCGTCGTATAAATTTCCAGGAAGGTCTAAAACGCATCGGTCTGATGCGTCCATGATGGTGTTGTCTTGGTTTCTATCATCCACTTGTTTCAATAGATGCTCATCCACGTTGTCTTTTTCGCCTACGATTTCAATCGATTCGATGTACAACGAGGACCCATTTTTGATTGTCTTGTACTTAAGCTCTTTAGGAAGAATACTCAAGGTTGGTTTTTCGCTCCTGAATATTCGTAGGGAGCTAGAGTTCTCTACCGCTTTGGCGACAGACCATGCCAAACGGGGGTGGACAGTGAAAATTTCGCCCTGAAAATTAAATTTCATTGTAAACCTCCTTGGTTGTTGGTTCCTGCGCATCCTATTTACCAAGTGGGGCAGCGAGTGACAACTAGTAGTTTTGCTAGGTGTGGTTCAGGTGCGTTCTCTGATATAGCTGCGGAGAACGCTGCGTCGTTCCATTAACCGATGGAAAGCTCATCCGGGGAAAGAAAGGAGCGCATGCAGCACGGGTCAGACGGCCTGTCCTGAGTAAGGAGGAGAACCTATAGGGACCTGTTAGTTTTACTAGTATCCAAGCTGTGCTATCGGAGTGAACAATGAAATTGCTCCTATTCCCTACCCTCGGAGGAAACAAGCATGACTAACAAATCTGGCGCTATGGATAATGACAAGAACGTAAATTGGGAAATCGATAAAAACTTCCCTTTTAATTTGGTGGAGACAGAGCTCAGTACGCAAGATAACGGTTATTTTTTTAGGGTTGAAGTTCTGTTGAAGGAGGGTGAGATCGCATCAGTCACTACGATTCCTTCGGAGGATCAAAAGTTTGCGAATGTTCAGCCTTGGGGGCATTCGTGGGGGATTTACAGGTTTTATAAATTTGGCAGTGCCAGAACTATTAATAATCCATCGCGCCACGTTCCGGGGCCGTTGAGTATTAAAAAAGATGTACTCACGTTAAGTTATCATATCTGGGCTCAGCAGAATGACGATACTAAGAAGTTTGATCATCCGATGAATATGGTGATCATTGATCGTGGCTATGCGAACATGATTGAATCTTTGACGAAAGACAAAATAGAGGACGTTATGGCTGACCCGGATCATCCAGCACACAAAGAGCTTTCTACGCAGTCCGGGCGATACAATCTTAGGGCTGAGGCGTACACTGGGAGGGATGATGAATATATGTGGATGATGATGCGCTTCGTCTTCTCGGGAAGCACGGCCAGTTTAAAAGTGGTCAAAAAAAAACGACCGAGCGTTGATGGGGCGTCTGCCTGAATGGATGAATGATAGATGGGTTCAATTGTGCACGAAAAGTCTTGAGGGAAAAGCAGCCGAGCAAGCGGAGCCTGCTGGAGTACATGAGCCTTGTGAGGCTGTTTTCAACGCAGCATGAATGATTCTCGTACAGATCCGATGAGTCGCCAGGGCCGCGATCAAGCTAAACGAGAATCGGCAAGCAATGACGACTGACACGCTTCAATGGCTCCGCCGACACAACACATGGGAGCATCGTAGGATACGTTAGGCTCTGTACGAAAAGCCTTGATACTCGTTCATACTGCGTTGAAAACAGCCTCGGAATATTCAAGGACTTCAGTACACTGCGCTTGCTCGGCTGTGTTCGCCTTGCCTGACCTTCGTCTCAAGACTTTCCATACAGCGCCTAAGTGTCGCGCTGCCGAGCCAAGCGCTTGCAGTACTACCGACTAGCCTGTTCACACGCGGTTTTCAGCAATAGTTGCGCCACCATGAAATCGATGAACACCCGCAACTTCGGCGGCATCTGCCCGCCCGAGGGCCACAGCAGATAAAAACTGCCGCGCCGCTCCATGAACCCGTCGAGCACGCTCACCAGCCTGCCGGCGGCCAGCTCGTTATGCACGCTGAAGTCCGGCAGGCAGGTGATGCCGCGATCATTGAGGGCAAAGCAGATACGCGTCTCGACATGGTTGCAGACCATGGCGATGGGAATGGCGTAGTCCTGCTCGGGGTGCTCCCGGCGCAGTGGCCAGACTTCCAGCTTGCCGGTGCTGGGGAAGCGATAGTGCAGGCAGCGGTGCTCGGCCAGATCGCGCGGGTGCTGCGGTGTGCCGTGTGCGCCCAGGTAGGCCGGGGAGGCGACCAGGCGGTGCTGGAAGTGCCCGAGAAACTTGGCGTTGAGGCGCGAATCCAGCGGCTGGCCACCGCGCATCACCACATCGAAGCCTTCGCCGACGATATCCACCATGCGGTCGCTGAAGTCCAGGTCCAGCTCGATGTCCGGGTAGCGCGCCATGAACTCGGCCAGCGCCGGCATCACCAGCCCAGTCACCTGCGGCAGGCTGACCCGCAAGCGTCCGCGCGGGGTGCTGCTGGCCTGGGACAACGCCTGCTCGGTGGCTTCGATCTCGGCCAGGATGCGCTGGCTACGCTCGAGAAACAACGCGCCTTCGGCGGTCAGGGTGATGCTGCGGGTGCTGCGGTGGAACAGGCGCACCCCTAGGCGTTGTTCCAGGCGCGCGACGCGCTTGCCCACCGCCGAGGCGCTGATGCCCAGGGATTGGCCAGCGGCGACGAAACTGCCGGCTTCGGCGATTCGGTTGAACACCACGAAGCCGCTGAGGCTGTCCATGTTGCGCTCCTATTACGGACATTTTTGTCCGATATGAACGGCATTCTAACCGTCTTTTTCCGTAATGCCTCGTTATCACAAGATAGCGGTCTTGATCGACAGTTGGAGGCATCCATGCATACACCTTCCCCCGCGGCATGCGCCGCCGAAAGCGCCCCGGCGACGCGGCTGCCCTTGAGTGGGCTGTTGGCCCTGGCCCTGACCGGCTTCATCGCCATCCTCAGCGAGACCCTGCCGGCCGGCCTGCTCGACCAGATCGCCACGGGCATGCGCATCAGCCAGGCCATGGCCGGGCAGTGGGTGACCGCCTACGCGCTGGGCTCGTTGCTGACGGCGATTCCACTGGTGACCTTGACCCAAGGCTGGTTTCGGCGCCGGGCCCTGTTGCTGGCCATCGGTGGTTTCGTGCTGTTCAACGGGCTGACCGCTGCTTCAACGGATAACACCCTGACCTTGCTGCTGCGTTTCCTGACCGGGGCCGCTGCCGGGTTGGCCTGGGGCCTGATCGCCGGCCATGCCCGGCGCATGGTGGCACCGGCGCAACAGGGCAAGGCCATGGCAGTGGCGATGCTGGGGCAGCCCATTGCGTTGTCGCTGGGGTTGCCGATCGGCACCTGGCTGGGGGCCTTGCTGGGCTGGCGCGCCACTTTCGTGGTGGTGACGCTGGCGGCATTGTTGCTGGTGGGCTGGGTGCTGCGGGCGGTGCCGGACTTCCCCGGCCAGGTGGCGGGCAGGCGCCCGGCGGCGCTGGGGGTATTGCGTACCCTTGGGGTGGCGCGGGTGCTGCTGGTGATCCTGGCGTGGATCCTGGGGCACAACATTCTCTATACCTATATCGTGCCGTTGTTGGCGGCGCTGGGCATGGCGGGCGAGGTTGGCCAGGTGCTGATGACCTTCGGCCTGGCATCGTTGGCTGGCATCGCGCTGGTTGGCCTGGGCGTGGACCGTCACCTGCGCGGGCTGGTACTGGCATGCCTGGCTGGCTTTGCCCTGGCCATCCTGGCGTTGGGGCAGGTGCAGGGCTCGGCATGGCTGGTGCATGCCAGCGTGGCGTTGTGGGGATTGACCTATGGTGGCGCGCCGACCTTGTTGCAGACCGCCTGTGCCGACGCGGCGGGCGAGGGCGGCGATGTGGCGCAGTCGATGCTGGTGACGGTGTGGAACAGCGCGATCGCCCTGGGCGGGATCATCGGCGGTTTGTTGTTGACCGGGGCCGGGGTGGCGTCCTTTGGCGCGGTGGTGCTGGGGTTGGTCGCCGTGGCCGGGTGGCTGGTGTTCGCTGGGCGTCGCGCGGGGTTCGCCAGTGGCGCTCGCCGGGGATGATGCGCGAGTGGGTTCGCCAGCAAGGCTGGCTCCCGCGGACTGGGAGGGCAATGCTGTAGGAGCCGGCTTGCCGGCACGGTAGAATCGCCATTTGCGCTCCAGCTTTGCGAGGTTCACGCGGTGCAGTTGCAACGGGGCTTTGTCCTCACCCGTCATTGGCATGACACGCCCGAAGGCACTAGCGTGGAGTTCTGGCTGGCCACCGACCAGGGGCCTAGGCGGTTACGCCTGGCGCCCCAGCCTTCGGTGGCGTTCATTCCCGCCGCACAGGCCGATCATGCCCGGGCGCTGCTGGCCAACGAGCCGGGCGTAGAACTCAAGCCCCTGCACCTGCGTGATTTCGACCAGCGTCCGGTGCTCGGCCTCTACTGCCGTCAGCATCGTCAGCTGATGACCCTCGAGAAGCGCCTGCGTGGCGCCGGCATCGAGGTGCTAGAGGCCGATATCCGTCCGCCCGAGCGTTACCTGATGGAGCGCTTCATTACCGCCCCGGTGCGTTTTGCTGGCCATCCCGATGCACAAGGCACGCTATGCAACGCCCAGCTCAAGCCCGACCCCGACTACCGCCCGCCACTGCGCATGGTGTCGCTGGATATCGAGACCAGCGAGCGTGGCGAGCTTTACAGCATCGCCCTGCAAGGCTGCGGACAGCGCACGGTGTATATGCTCGGCGCGGCCGAGGGTGAGCACCCCGCGCTGGACTTCGAACTGCACTACTGCGCCGATCGCGTGGCCATGATCGACAGCCTCAACCGTTGGCTGGCCCTGCACGACCCGGATGCGATCATTGGCTGGAACCTGGTGCAGTTCGACCTGCGTCTGCTTTTCGAACATACCCGCCAGCTCGAGGTACCCCTGTGCCTGGGCCGCGATGGCGCGCCGCTGCACCTGCGTGAGCATGGCAGTCGCAATCACTTTTTCGCCGAAGCGCCCGGGCGCTTGCTGATCGACGGTATCGAGGCGTTGCGCTCGGCCACCTGGAGCTTTCCCTCCTTCAGCCTGGAAAGCGTCGCCCAGCAGTTGCTCGGCGAAGGCAAGGCGATCGACACCCCGTACGCGCGCATGGAGGAAATCAACCGGATGTTCGCCGAGGACAAGCCGGCGTTGGCCCGCTACAACCTCAAGGACTGCGAACTGGTCACGCGGATCTTCGCCCATGCCCGGTTGCTCGACTTCCTTCTCGAGCGCGCGTCGGTCACGGGCCTGGCCGTGGACCGCAGCGGCGGTTCGGTGGCCGCGTTCTGCCACCTGTACATGCCGCATATGCACCGCCTGGGCTATGTCGCCCCCAACCTTGGCAGCCGCCCCGAACAGACCAGCCCCGGCGGTTTCGTGATGGATTCGCGCCCAGGGCTCTACGATTCGGTACTGGTGCTCGATTACAAGAGCCTGTATCCGTCGATCATCCGTACATTTCTCATCGACCCAGTGGGGTTGGTCGAGGGGCTGCGCCAGCCGGATAACGGGCACTCGGTGGAAGGCTTTCTGGGCGCCCGATTTTCTCGCGGCAGCCATTGCCTACCGGCCATCGTCGAGCGGGTATGGCAGGGCCGGGAGGCCGCCAAACGGGCAGGTAACGCGCCGTTGTCGCAGGCGTTGAAGATCATCATGAACGCTTTCTACGGGGTGCTGGGTTCCAGCGGTTGTCGCTTCTTCGATCCGCGCTTGGCGTCCTCGATTACCCTGCGAGGCCATCAGATCATGCGCCAGACGCGCCTGTTGATCGAGGCCCGGGGCTACGATGTGATCTATGGCGACACCGACTCCACCTTCGTCTGGCTCAAGCACGCCCACAATGAGGCTGCGGCGGCAGACATCGGCCAGGCGTTGGTGGCAGAGGTCAACCTGTGGTGGCGGCAGCATCTGCAGGTATCGATGGGGTTGGAGAGTACCCTGGAGTTGCAGTACGAGACCCACTACCGACGCTTCCTGATGCCGACCATTCGCGGTGCCGATGAGGGCAGCAAGAAGCGTTATGCAGGCCTGGTGCAGTGCGACGATGGCAGCGAGCAGATGGTCTACAAGGGCCTGGAGTCGGTACGCACCGACTGGTCGCCGCTGGCCAGGCAATTCCAGCAGGCGCTGTACGGACGGATCTTTCGTGGCCAGCCCTACCGTGATTACGTGCGCCAGTACGTGCTGAGCACCTTGGCCGGTGAACAGGATGAACTGCTGGTCTACCGCAAGCGCCTGCGCCGCCCGTTGGCCGACTACCAGCGCAACGTACCGCCGCACGTGCGTGCCGCCCGCCTGGCGGATGACTACAACCGCCATCTGGGTAGGCCACTGCAGTACCAGCGAGGAGGCTGGATTCACTATGTCATGACCACGGCCGGCCCCGAGCCGCTCGAGAACCGCCAGGCCCCCATCGATTACGAACACTACCTGAGCCGCCAGCTACAGCCGGTGGCCGACGCCATCCTGCCCTTCGTCGGCGACGACTTCGCGACCCTGACCGCTGCCCAGCTGATGCTGTTCTGAATCTCACCTCGCGCCGCGAAACGACCCTGTCAGGTTCAAGTCGCGTGCCAATCATCAACACCTGGAACGGGCTGATTGCGCGCATGAGTCAACTATCTAGCACCGTTGGAGCAGACCCGTTGCCTACCCTGGCGCCTTTGTCACTTGAAGGGAGCGGAACATGGCTAGCGAATCCAACGAAGAAACGGCAGAGGCGGTTGATGCCCTGGCATTGGTGCAACGCTTTCAAGACCGGATGATTGCCAACCGCTTGCCAGACTGGGTGGGCAAGGTCGCCCCTGGTGACTACGGCTTGTTGAACGAAGCGTTGCGCATGGGGCTTGTTTGTCGACAGCGCCTGGCGCGGGTATGGGCACAGGTAGAGCCCATCGACCAATTTGCCACGACGCGCTTGCAGCAAGCGCTGGCGGCCCAGCTTGGCCTGTCGGTCGATGTGAGCCAGCTGTATTACCGTCAGTGGTACGACTACCAGTCACCGAGCGTCAGCTACTTCACCACCCGGCTGCCGATCCGTGAGTCCGACTACTACGACCTGCCATTGCTGGCGGCCGCGCTGGGCAACTTTACCGATGAGCAGACCCGCGCCTCAGGTCAACGTCGTGGCAATGCAGTGGTCGACGTCGCGGGCAGAGTGCTGACGCAACCGAGCGCGCCAGCCTTCGCCAAGTTTTGCCAGTGAACTGGACCTCGGTGGGCAATATCAGCGCCACCTGGACAGTCTGTTGGACGGGCCAGGTGATGCCGCGAACGGCGGGCAGACATTCAAGGCCTTGCTGGCCGATCTGCAGCGCGCCGGGATGCTGGTGGACGCTTTCCGGGCCCGCGCCGAAGGGCAACTCGACAGTGCCGAGCTGGAATCCGTGATAACGCTCTATCTTAACGGCGAACCCGGCCGGCTGGACGGCGCACCAGTGGTCGCCAAGCAGTTGCAGGCGTTCGGCTGCGACCTCCAGCAGATCGTCGTGCTGGATGTCGTCGATGAAGGGATCGTCCGCGATACCAGCAAGCGGGTCTTGGTGTATATCCCGGGTGATCCGAACGGCGCCTGGAGCGTCGCCCCGGATCTCGAGACCTTCGCCAGGCGGGGCCTGGGCAAGCGCCTGCGTGATGCTGATTACCGCCGCTTCTTCAGCCGTTTCGTGCTGCAGCGCGACTGTGGCCGGTTCTTTGCCGCCGTGCTCGACCAGGTGGGCGATGTCGCCGACTGGGCGACCCGGGAGCTGGACCAGCATATGAAAGCCTACCCGCTGCCGTTGTTCGAACACCTGGGGGCTCGGCGCATCGCGCAGATCAAGGATGACGCATCGGTTATCGCGATGCCGGTGGCAAAACTCGATCGGGCAGTTCAGATCGAGCATGAAAAGTTTCTGGAAAAACTCGGCTGGACGGTCGTTGGGTTGGTCGGCCTGTTCATCCCGGCCGTGGGCGCGATGATGCTGGCGGTGATGGCCTGGGACCTGCTCAAGGAGGTGTTCCAGTCGGTAGAGGATTGGCGCGAAGGCGATACCAACGCTGCGCTGGATCATCTGGTCAATGTCGGCAAGGATGTCGCGGTACTGGCGACGACTGCGGCGGGTGTCAAAGTCGCGCAGACCGCATGGCAACGCTCCGTGGCGGTCGATAGCATGGTCCCTGCGGTACTCAAGGACGGCAGCAGCAAACTGTGGAACCAGGATCTGGCACCCTATACTGTCGCGCGGCCTCCCGCTGCCGCTGTCGTGGACGCCCAGGGCGTCCATCGGCTTGGCGAGCAGTCCTGGATAGAAATGGAAGGGCACTACTTTCGGGTATTCGAAGAAGGTGAGGGGTATTGGTATCTGGATACCTACCGCGACCATGCGCCGCTGCTTGAACACAATGGTGCGGGAGCTTGGCGCCTGTGGTCAGAGCGACCTGCCGAGTGGCGTGGGACCCAGCGGATGTTCCGGCGTTTGGGCGGTGCATTCGGCGAGCTCGACGATGTGCAGATCGAGCGTGTGCTAATGGCCCATGGTGTGGACGCCGACCACCTGCGAGGGCTGCATGTGTATGCGAGGGCGCCGGACGCCGAACTGGTCGACACGGTGAGTCGTGTCAGGTTGGCCAACCGGCTGCGAGGGCTGGTAGAGCAGTTGCGCAGTGGTGTAGAGGTGCAGGATCAGGATTTGCTGGAGAGCGTCGCTGCACGTCTGGATGTCCCGGGCGACCCGGGCGCGGCATTGGCCGAGTCGATCTGGACACAACGGCGATCGCTGCTGCAGGCCCTGTACGATGAGCAGAATGTCGTCGAAGGCGATGTCGCGCTACTGTGCCGGGACTTCACCAGCTTGCACCGGCTGTCTGCGCTGCGGTTGCTCGAAGAGGCCAGCGCAGCGGAGCGTGAGGCGTTGCATGCCTCTGGACGGGTACCGTTGAGCCTGGCTTCACGAGCCAGGGTGAGGGTCCGGCGTATCCAGGTCGCGCGTATGGCCGAGGGGCTGTTTATCGATACTCCACAGACCTTTGCCTTTGCCCGGGTCGTGTTGAGGTTGCTGGATACCTTGCACGGCGCGCCGGCAGGACGCCGATGGTCCCTGGTCGACGGAGACGGGCAGGTGCCGACGTACGACTCGGGCGGTACGGGGCCGAGGATGACCCTGACCCATCAGGAGGGGGTGTTCGTGCTGGACGGCGGGCAAGGCATCGAGCCTTCCGCCCCTGGCGAGCTGTTCGAGGTATTGGCTGATGCCTACAGTGCGCCGCAGCTCGCCGCCATGGGCGTCACTGAGCCCATGGCGGCCAATCTACGCCTGGCGTTGGCCAGGCAAATGGCCGGTCGGCGGGTCGAGCTGGCGCAATGGCTCGGACCGGATCCGGCGGGGAACGGCGGCTGCCCATGCGCCTGGAAGATGGCAGGGTCGGCTATCCACTGTGTGGCGGGCGGCGCCGTTTGCCCTACAACGCACCCAGGTCCCTGATCGCGCGGTTGCAACACTTGTATCCCGCCTACAGCGACGATCGGCTCGAGCAGTGGCTGGACAGCCCTGAAGTGGCGCGCGACGCCAACGGTGTACTGGATGACCTGGAGGGCGAATATGAGGCGTTGCGTCAGGCCTTGAGACAATGGCGGCGCAATGGTATCGCTACCCTGGAGTGGGGCGCCCGGGGACACGTCAAGCGTGCGCTGGTCGACTGCTGGCGCTTCACTCTACCGGCGCTCGATGCCCAGGCACGTGAACAAGGCGTGCTGTTTGCCTTGGAAGATCTGGGTATTCGAAGTTTGCCGCGGCTTCCCGCCTCGGTGAAATTCCCCCACATCAACGCTCTGATCCTGCGTGGATTGAAGATAGACAAGGTTCCAGGCGAGTTCTTGCTCGCCTTCCCTAATATGGACACCCTGGAAATCACCAATTGCAAGCTCAACCAACTGACGTTGCCACAGCCATTGCGCAGCGCCTTGCGGGTGCTCGACCTGACTGACAACCGCCTGGCGCTACACCGCGAACATGCCGAGATGCTGGCTGAATGCGGCGAATTGCGTTACCTGAACCTGTCGCGCAATCCGCTGGGCATGTCGTTTTCGCTCAGGGGCATGCCGCACCTGAGTAGCTTACTGTTGCGCAAGACGCAGCTGAGAAATTTTCCGATCGGTGTGCTCGACTGCCCCAGGCTCAACCATCTGGACATGAGTGACAACAGTTTGCTGCGCCTGCCGGAGGGCCTGGCGGCCTCGCGCCTTTGGCGTGAAGGGCGTGTGCGCCTGGTTAATGCCAACGTCGCACTGCCGGCGACCCTGCCCAGGGCCTGGTACGAACCGGAAAACAGTCCTGTCCCGGTGCGCTTGCGTTGGCAGGACCATATCCGGCCGAAGTTTCGCAAGGACTTGGCCAACCTGTGGCGGGCACTCGAGGCCAAGCCTGGCTCGGAAAGCTTCTTCCGCTTGCTGGCCCGGCTGAGCCGCTCTGCCGATTTCGGATCGGACAGCACCGCCAGTTTCCTGGCCTCGAGGCTGCTCGACCTGTGCGAAGTGTTGGCCGAAGAGGGTAACGAGGCGTTGAGAGATGAACTGTTCGCCGCCGCGGAGACCGAGAACTGCGCCGACAATGCGACGTTGTGTTTCAGCAACCTTGAAGTTCGGGTACGCGTCTGGGATGCGCAGCAGCAAGATTTGGCCTACGACACCGAACCCGCTTTGCTCAGGCTCGGTGGCCAACTGTGGCGTCTCGATGCCCTGGATGCGTTTGCCCTGCGACATGCCGCCGAGCTGCCCAATCGAGGGGCCGAGGCGGTCGAGGTCGTTTTGGCCTTTCGCCAGGCGCTGATCGATGACCTTGACCTGCCGCTTAACCGCAGCGCGATGCTGTATGAACGCATCGCCGATGTCGCGGATGGCGACGTGGTGCGTGCCAAGATGCATGTCAAGGACAGGCAGACGTCCTCAACCCTTGCGCTGTCGATGGTCCAAAGACGTTTCTGGGTTGAGTTCATGGAGCGAATGTATCCCTCCAAACTCAAGGTGCCGAAGTCATTTCGCAATCGACTGGCGGCGCTCGAAGCGGCCCAAGCCTCAGAACAGGCGTACCAGGCTCTGCAGGCTGAGGTCGAGCGTTGGACGCTCGAGAAACGTCTGGAAATCACCCTCGATGGCTTGGCGCGTGCGACCTGGGGGTGGAAGGTGCAGGTCAAGTTCGAATAATACATGCATGCCGGCACGAGGGGCCATGAGGCAGCCGCCTTGGGCTATGCTCAGGGCAGGCTTGGCCGGTTGCGGTAATGGCCGGTTACGCTTCTCGGGGCCCCCTGTGAGGTCAGCTGGTTTAGGCTGCCGTGCCGGATCTTTCTCCCTGATCCGTAGTCTTTGGTTTATCGAGAACATAAGGAGATACGCATGCTCGTTCGGTCACTGACCCTCGCCACCCTGCTCGTCGTCGCCGGTCCGTTGTGCGCCGCCGACAGCGATGCGCCGCTGGCCAAGGAACTGGGCAAGGCCAGGCCTTTGGTGGTCATTGCCCCTAGTACGGCCGATCCGACGTTGCGCGGCCTGAACCAGGCGTTGCAGGACCCGGCCACCAAGGCCGGCTTCACCGAACGCAACCTGGTGCTGTTCAGCGTTGCCAACATGATGGGCAAGCGCGAGGACAAGAACCTCGAGCAGCAGGCCACCATGGCTCTGATTCGCGAGCTCAAACTGGGCGCGAGCAAGGGCACCAAGGTGATTCTGGTGGGCAAGGATGGTGAGCGGCATGTCCTCAAGGACGATGACAGTGGCGAGAAACTCGATCCGCAGGTGATCTTCAAAGCCGTCGACGAGCTGCCGGCCAGCGAGAAGGCCGTAAGTGCGCCAGAGCCGGTAGCCGCGACCCCGGAGGCGAAGCCTAAGGAAAGCAAACCTGCCAAGCCCGCCAAGCCGGCCGCGCCGCCTAAACCGTTGGACGACTGAAGGCGCTGCCACGGCCCCTTGCATCAGCACGGGGCCGTTTCTTGTATCACTCTGTATCTGCTTGCCGAAACGACCCACTCTCATACAAAACCATGCTCTGGGCGATACACCGACGACACACCGCTGCGGCCAAATGGCTCCACTTTCCAACCAAGTGGAGCAACACCATGAAAACGCGCAATACGCTCGGCCTGCTCGGCGCCACCCTGATCGGTGGCATGGTCCTTGGCAACACGGCCTTTGCCGTGGAACCACTGTCCCAGGGCTACCAGTTGGCCGCTGCCAAGACCGCCGGCGAAGGCAAGTGTGGTGAGGGCAAATGCGGCGCCAGCGGCAAGGCCACGCAAGGCGAAGGCAAGTGCGGCGAGGGTAAGTGTGGCGCCAGTGCCAAGGCCGGCGCCGAGGGCAAGTGCGGTGAAGGCAAATGCGGTGACGCCTCGTTCGCCCGTACCGACAGCAACCACGATGGCAAGGTTTCTCGCGAGGAGTTCCTCGCCGTGGCCAAGGACCGCGCCGCCGACTTCGAGAAGATCGACCACAATCACGATGGCTTCATCTCCGAACAGGAAGCCCATGACCACCTGGCCGGGATCTTCAAGGCCAATGGCAAGGCCATGCCTGATGGGCTGTTCAGCCACCTGAGCGACAAGTCCTGACGCCTTCGCCGTAGGCGCCGCCCGGCGAGCACCAATGCAGCCGGTGCCATGCACCGTGCTGCCTGGTTCGCCAGCATGGCGGCTCTTACACCAGCAAGACCTTGCGAGAGACCTGGCAATGACTCATCCCACCCCCTTGTACACCGGGCTCGGCCTGCGCCGGGGCTTGCTGCCCGAACTGCTGAGCATGGACAGCGCTGACCTGGACTTTCTCGAGTGTGCCCCGGAAAACTGGATCGGCGTCGGCGGCACCTTTGGCCAAGGCCTGGAACGCCTGGCTGAACGCTTTGCCATTTCCTGCCACGGCCTGTCGTTATCCCTGGGCGGGATACAGCCGCTGGACACAGTGTTGCTCGGTCGTACCCGGCAGTTCCTGGAGCGTCACCAGGTACGCCTGTACAGCGAACACCTGAGTTACTGCAGCGACGATGGCCATCTCTACGACCTGTTGCCGATCCCGTTCACCGAAGAAGCCGTGCACCATGTGGCCGCTCGCATTCGCCAGGCCCAGGATGTGCTCGGGCGACGTATCGCGGTCGAGAATATCAGCTACTACGCCGCGCCCTACCAGGCCATGGATGAGCTCGATTTCATCCGCGCCGTGCTCGCGGAGGCCGACTGCGATCTGCTGCTGGACATCAACAACGTCTTCGTCAATGCCTGCAATCACCGCTACGACGCCCAGGCTTTCCTCGACGGCATCCCACGGGAGCGGGTGGTGGGCATGCACGTCGCTGGCCACTACGACGAAGCCGAGGATCTCAAGGTCGACACCCATGGCGCGCCGGTCAAGGAGGCTGTCTGGGGCCTGTTCGCCAGTGCCTGCCAGCGCTTCGGCGCACAGCCAACGGTGCTCGAGCGTGACTTCAACTATCCGCCGTTGGCCGAACTGCTGGCCGAGACCGCGCGCATCCGTGCGCTGCAACTGACCCATGGAGGGCGCTGACATGCCCGCGACCTTAGGTGCGCAACAGTTCACCTTGGCCCGTCATCTGCGTGATCCGGCCGTCAATCCCGCGCCGCCGGGCATCGAGGCCCGACGCTTGAAAATCTACCGCGCGCTGTTCTATGGCGCCATCGAAGGCCTGCTGGCGGGCAGCTTCCCGGTGCTGCGCGCGACCCTCGGCGAGGGGCGTTGGCATGCCCGGGTCGCTGACTTCTACGCCCATTACCGCAGCCAGACGCCGCTGTTCACGGAAGTCGCCGCAACGTTCATCGACTACCTGCAAACGATCGAGCTTGATGCCCCTTGGCAGCTTGAACTGGCGCACTACGAGTGGATCGAGGCGCAGTTGTTCCTGAGTGATGCAGAGGATCCCCGCCATGACCCTGCCGGGGATCTGCTCGAAGGGGAGCCACTGTTGTCCTGCGTGGCTCGGGTGTTGGCTTATCGCTGGCCGGTGGAGCGGATCGGGCCGGATTACCAACCTGATGAGGTGCCCGCAACCTGCACCTTGTTGCTGGTGTATCGGGATGCTGACTTGCAGGTACGTTTCGCGCGCCTGGCGCCGATGGCTTGGCAACTGCTGGCAGGCTTGCCCGGCAGCGGTCGCGAGCGCTTGCAGGCGCTGGGTAATGACGAGGTGCAGCGCCAGGGGCTGATGCTGCTGGAGCGACTGCGCGAACAGGGCATCATCGTTGGCACCGCGTCAGCCAAGTGACGCTGTAGAGGCCGGCTGGCGGCGAACAGCCGCACAGGTGAAACCTACGCTCGGCCAGCACTTGCCTGCGTCTGGGCCTTTTGCGCCGGCTTCAATCGCGACACGCCGAACAGCACCAGCGTCAGGCCCAGCACCTGGTACAGCGATATCGCCTCGCTGAGAATCGCCCACGAAGCCAGCACCGTCAGCACCGGCCCCAAGTTGCCCACCGCCGCGGTGTGGGTCGGCCCCATGCGCTGGATCGCCAGGGCCACCCAGTAGATCGGCAGCACCGTCGAGAACAGCGCCATCAAGGCAGCATTGAGCCACACCGCGCGTGGCAGTTGCAGCAGGGGTGCAACATCCGCCACCAGCAGGTAGTGGGCCAGCACCATCAGCGACGATGCCGTACCGCACAGCCCGGCCAGGCGCATCGAGCCCATGCGCTTGAGCATCATGCCGGTGCCGGCGTAGTACAACGCGTAGGTGACCGCGCTGGCGAACACCCACAACGAACCGACCAGTACCTGGCTACCGCCGCTGGCGCTGCCGATGTCATGCACGAAGGCGATCCCCAGCCCCAGGTAGCACAGGCCCATGGCCGCCAAGGTGCGCAGGGTCGGGCGTTCCCGCTGGAGCACGGCCTGGATCACCAGCACCAGGGTGGGGTAGGTGAACAGGATCAGCCGCTCCAGGCCGGCACTGATGTATTGCAAACCGTAGAAGTCGAACAGGCTCGCCAGGTAGTAGCCGAACAGCCCGAGCAAGGCCACGCGCAGGCCGTCACCCAGGGTCAGGACGGCGACGCCCTGGCTACGGCTGGACCATACCAGCCAGGCGAACAAAGGCAGGGCCAGGGCCATGCGCAGGGCCAGCAGGGCGATGGCATCCACCGGGCCGGCGGTATAGGCGAGCTTGACGAAGATGGCCTTGAAGCTGAAACCCAGGGCTGCCAGCACGGCATACAGGCTGCCGTTGGCGAGGGCGCGGTGGAACGGGGCGGGCAGGTGGGTCATGGTAAGTCCGTAACAAAATGAGTCCCGGGTTATTCTGAACAGAAGGATGGCGGGCTAGAATCGCTTTTTCTCGAACGTACCCTTCTGTTTTGGAGAAGGCATCATGCATTTCGACCTGGCGGACCTGCGCCTGCTCGCCGCCATCGCCGCCACCGGCAGCCTGAGCAAGGCGGCGGCGAGCTTCCCGGTGGCGGTTTCGGCCGCCAGTAGCCGGCTGCGGCAGTTCGAGGCCCGTAGCGGCCTGGTGTTGTTCATGCGCAAGGCCGATGGCATGCAGTTGACCCCCGCCGGCCGCCTGGTGCTGGAGTCGGCCCGTGGCGTACTGGGCGAGGCGCAGAAACTGCACGATACGCTCAAGGAGCTGGCCGGGCAGCGGCGTATCGACCTGCACCTGGCGGTGTCTACGGTGACCAACAGCACCTTGTTGCCCGCGGTGCTCGGGCCGTTCCTGGCCGACTACCCGCAAGTCGACCTGCAACTGGTCGAGCACAAGAGTGTCGATGTGCTGCGGGCCGTGCTGGCTGGCGATTGCGAGATTGGCGTGTATGACGGCAACCTGGTCAACGATGGCGTGGTGTCGTTGCCGTTTCGCACCGAGCGTCTGGTACTGCTGGTGCCCAGCGAGCATGCTCTGGCCGGCCGTGGCCAACTGCGCTTGGCCGATGCCCTGGGCTTCGCCTTCGTCTGCCTACCCGCCGAGCGGGCCATGCAGCGTTTCGTCGAGGAGTTGGCGATGAGCCTGGCCATGCCGCTGAAGGTGCGCGTACGGGCGCCAAGCTTCGAGGCCATCGCCCAGTTGGTGGCCCAGCACGCGGGCATCGCCATGCTCCCGGAGACCGCGGCGATCCGCGCCGAGCAGGAACTGGCCGTGCGCCGGGTGGCGCTGGAGGAGCGCTGGGCGACCCTGGAGCTGCGTATCTGCTTCCGTGGCTGGGAGCGGCTGAGCAGCCACGGACGACAGTTGGTGAGTTTCCTGTCGGGGCAGTGATGCAGACGAGCCCGCAACGGATGGATGGCCAGCACGGCTGAACTACTTGTTGTTGATGCATTGCGCCAGTACCGCGTAGCGCACGGTGCGCAAGGTGCCCTGGCTATCTTCGAAGGTCATCAGCCGCGGCACCACCTCGCAGGTGCGCGGGTCGCCCGATTGACGCACGAAGCGGGCGACGTCGAGTTTCATGCCGTAGCGATAGTCGACGATGTCCGGCATCGGCTTGCCGCGGCGCTCGGCGTAGGCGGCAACAGCCTGCTGGTGATCGGCGATCAGTTGTTCGTTGCGTTGCTCGGAGAAACCGGTGGCCTGGGCTGAAAGCGACAGGGTGAGCAGCGCGGCAATCAGGGTCGGTCGTAACATGGAGTGAGTCTGCGCCAGTGGGTTCGCAGTCCACGCTAGCGATGACCGGCCAACAGGGGCATGACGCTGGGGTTACAGATCTGAAAGGTCGCCTTCGGGTAGGAGCCAGCCTGTCTTCAGGCCTACCCGCAAATGACGCGATTGTAATGTCGCCATCACCTTCCCGTTAGCCGCCAGCGGCGAGCATCAGCCTCGGCCGACCGTGAGCTCCTTTGGTTGCCGGTGAATGGTTTGGCGCCTCGTACGAGGCGCCTTTTTTGCTGGGCGTCAGCTCTTTTCCTTCGGCTGGATCACGATCGCCAGCGCGTCCGGCTCGGGGCCGGCTTTCCAGCGGGCCTTTTCGCTCCAGTTGGCGGTATCGATCACCGCTACTTCGTCGCCACCGCTGATCGCCACGTAGACCCGCTTGCCGTCCGGCGATACCACCGCGCCGATCGGCAGCGCTTGCTCGCCTAACTGCGTGCGCCGGTACTCGGCGCCTTCGCGGGCCAGGCCGATACGCTTGATCTCTTTCTTGGCGAGCACATCGATCACTGCCAGTTCCGCCGACTTGGCGCAAGTGACCAGGGCGTACTTGCCGTCCGGCGTCATGGCGATGCGGATCGGAAACACGCCGGTGCGAATGCGGTCGGTGACCTCCAGGCGCTGGGTGTCGACGATCGCCACATCATCGCCGGCGCGGTTGCTGACCCACACCTGGGTGCCGGTGGGGGTTACCGCCACGCCTTCGCTGCCCTGGCCGGTGGGGATCTCGGCGATCTTCTTCTTGTGCAGCAGGTCGACCACCGACAGGCTGCCGCCGTCGACATGGGTGACATAGGCGCGGTCGGCGCCGGGTGACAGCGCGACCATGTGCGGCTTGCCGCCGCCGACATCGATACGGTCGAGCACCTTGCCCTGGGCCAGGTCGACGATCAGCAGGCGCTCGCTGTCCTCGGTGGTGACTACCACCCGCTGGCTGTCGGGCAGGAAGCGGATGCCGTGGGGGCGCGAATCCTGGCCCAGGTCGATGGTGCGCACCACGGTGCGGCTGGGCCAGTCGATCACGCTCAGGCTGTTGTTGGCGCTGCCTTGCGCGCCGTAGTTGCCGACTGCCGCCAGCAGGCCGTTGCCGCTGACCACCACTTCGTGGGGGCCGCTGCCGACCGGCAGGCGGAGCAGTTCCTGGCCGTTGCGGGTGTCCAGGGCCGAGACGCTGGCATCGGCCTTGTTGCCGACCAGCAGGATGTCGTCGGCGCTGGCCAGTGGCGCGCCGGCCAGCAGGGCGCTGGCCAGGGCCAGCGGGAGCAGGGCTTTGCGATGAGGGTAGGGCATGTCCAGTCTCCTTTGGGTTGCGGTCCTTGTTGCATGCTCAAAGGCTGTGACCGGTGCAGCGCGCCGAGAGTTTCCTCGCAGGCGATCACCCAGCCTTGCGGGCTGGGCAGGCACACAGAGACGCGAACGTGGCAGCGGGCTTGTTCCGCGATATCGGTTCAGCGACTAGCGCATCGCCGGGTTCGCCGGCAGGGGGCCGGCGATGCGCAGCCAGATTGCCGAAGCGTCGTCGCTCATCTTGAAGCGTGGGTAGCGCAGGCAGGCATCATCCAGGTTCTCGATTGCGCGCAATGTATTGCCCAGATCGGCAAGCCCATGGCTGTGCAGGCGCCTGATGAAAGCTGTGGGGTCACAGACCTGATAAGTGTCGAACAGCGCGGCGAAGCCGTCGCTCATCAACACCACATCGTCCCCAGGAGCTGCTGGCGCACGCGAGTAAAGCGTGCCTGCCGCGGACTGCGCCGCATCGACCCCCAGCACTGTCCGGGCACGCTCGCGGGAGGCGCGGCGATCGAGCACCACGGCCTCGCTGCGTATGCCGTGAGCACCGGTGCCGGGGCCCAGCGCGGCGGCTTCGGCACCCTCGGCCTGGTGGTCGGGATCGGGGGTCAGAAAGTGCACACCGCCAGCGCTGCGATGCAGGACCACGCAATCGGCAAGATGCGCGCAGACCAGTTGGTTGCCCTCCAGCGCCACGGCGGCGAAAGCCGCGCGTGGCAATTCCCAGGGGGCCACGGGTTCGCGTTGGCGATCGCGTTGGTAGGCCTGGGCGATCTGCTCGAAGACGCTGGTGCAGATGTCCCGCAAGCTCCCCGACGCCCCGGCAAAGGCCCGCTGCGCGGTGCTCGACAGCCAGGTCGCGCCGCCACGAGCCCCGAGCAGGCCGGGCTCGCCAAGGTCGGTGGCGCCATCGATCACCCAGGCGTGGCGATCGGCGCAGCCGACGCGGTCGTCGTTGGGGACGTCGGGTTTGCCGGCTAGGCTCAGGGTCTGGATCAGGTCGAAATGCATCGTTTGGCTCCTTGCAAGGTTCGGGCAGTACCCTGACCTTGAGGGTTGTCGCATCCGCCGTCAAACCGCGCAACTGGAAAAACTATCAGGGGCCTGGTGCAAGGTCTTGGCCATTTCGGTTGTGGCCGCCCAGCCCAGCGCGGCATACACCGCGCTTGTCGAAGGCAATGGCCTTGGCGGTGGAACCGCTATGACGGGGTGCGTGCTTGGGAGGCGCAATGGGCGAAAATCCTCCCATCAGGCAAACCCACTGGGTGCCCCGGCTTTGGGTCAGCCTCCCCAGTATCTTCGATCACTCCATACTAACCAACTGATTTAAAAGCCATTTATTCATGGCATAACGCTTGCTTGCACCCTGCGCAGAAGCTCTTTCTCCTGTGGAGGTGCAGCATGTTCATCCCCCTCGAACTGTCCAACCCCGGCGTGTCGGCATGAACCGCAAGCTACGCCCGGTGTACCTGGGCCTGCTGCTGGGCAGTGCGCTGATCGGCCTGGGGGTCGCCTACGAAAAGCTCTGGTGCGACCCCCGCGAGCTGTTGCAGGAGGCCGCCGATCCCCAGGCCCTGCATCGGCTCAGCCGCGACGGGGTGACAGTCGAGTTCGAGGCGCGGTCCCTGAGCGGCAGCGAACTGCGTGAGGGCGACTTCGCCAGCATCCGCTTCAAGGTCAGCGACCAGGCCAGCGGCCAGCCGCTGTCGGGCATGGCCCCCGGTGCCTGGCTGGACCCGGCGCAAGCGGCCCCGGTCGGTGATCGCGACAGCAGTTGCAAGGCACGGGTGGCGCTATTCCTCAAAAGCAGCATCGGCGCCAGACCCTTGCTCGACCTCAACAGCTACTTCCTGCTGGTGCTGAACAAGGACGCCAGCCTCACGGTGATCGACCCCACGGTTTCGGTGGGCGGGGTCACCAGCACCCTGGCGCGCATCGACCTGCCCGGCCGGCCCATGGACTGGGTGGCCACCGGCGATGACAAGCAGGTGTTCGTGTCCATGCCCGAACGCAACCAGGTGGCGTTGGTCGACACCGAAACCTTCACCCGCGTGGCCACCCTGGAGGCCGGCGAACAGCCGCTGCGGGTGGCCCTGCAACCTGACCAGCGCCTGCTGTGGGTGGGCAACAACAGCAGCGACCCGGCCAAGGGCGGGGTGACGGTGATCGATGTGCCCAGCCGCACCACGCTCAAATCGTTCGCCACCGGCTCCGGCCACCACGAGATCGCCTTCAGCGCCGACTCACGGTATGCCTTCGTCAGCAATCGCGATGCTGGCACCTTGAGCGTGATCGACATCGCCCAGATGCGCCTGGTGAAGACCCTCGAGGTCGGTCGCCAGCCGTTGGCGGTGGCGTATTCGACGCTGTCCCAGGCGGTATATGTGGTCGATGGCGAGGAGGGCATGGTGTGGGTGATCGATGCCCGCAGCCACCAGCTGCGCCACAAGGTCAAGGCCGAGCAGGGCCTGGGGCCGATGCGCTTCAGCCGCGACGGACGCTATGGTGTGGTGCTCAACACCCTGGAGAATCAGGCCCTGGTGATCGATGCCAGCAACGACCAGTTGATCCACCGCATCGCGGTGGCCGCCGAGCCCTACCAGCTGACCTTCACCAAGGGCTATGCCTACGTGCGCGGCCTGGCCTCGGCGAAAGTCAGCATGATCAACCTGGCCAGCCTCGGCCAGGGCCGTGAGCCTATCGTCCAGGGCTTCGAGGCCGGGCCCGCGGCGCCGCGCCAGGCCGGTGACCTGCCGCTGGCCCAGGGCGTGAGCGTGTCGCGCGACGACAACGCGGTGTTCGTGGTCAACCCGGTGGACAACACCACTTATTTCTACGCCGAAGGCATGAACGCGCCGATGTCCGGCTACAACAACCGCGGCCACCAGGCCCGCGCGGCCATCGTCATCGACCGCAGCCTGCGCGAGCTGGCGCCGGGGGTGTATGGCTCGACGGTGAAATTGCCGGCCGCCGGTACCTTCGATGTGGCGTTCCTGCTCAACCAGCCGCAGATCATCCATTGCTTCAGCACCGAGGTGGCGGCGTTGCCGCAGTCCAGCCTGCACAAACGTGCTCATGCCGAGTTCATCGGTGCCGACCAACTGGCGCGCCAGCACAGCCCGTACCTGGCCCGAGTACGCATCCTCGGTGAGGACGGCCAGCCGCGCACCGGCTTGAGCGACCTGACCCTGCGCTACTTCCTCGCGCCCTCGTCGCTGCCGCGCAACGTGCAGTTGGTGGACATGGGCGAGGGGGTCTACCAGGCCGCGCTTGAGCTGGCCGAGGCCGGCGCCTGGTACCTGCACGTGCAGTCGCCCAGCCTTGGCCGCGCCTTCGCCGAAGAGAACTACACCAGCCTGCGCGTGCTGCCGGCCACGGCGCCACCCACCGCTTCCCAAGGGAAACCCAGGAGCCTGCGATGAATCGACCCACCGCCACCACCCTGCTGGGCTTGAGCCTTTTGCTGGCCAGCCCGTTGGCCCTGGCCCATGCCGGCCATGAGCACGGCGCCAAGCCCGCCGAGCCGCCCGCCGTGCGCCAGGAAAAGGCCAGCGTGCGCTTCGCCGATGTGTCGCTGCTTGACCAGGACGGTATGCCGGTGCGCCTGGAACAGGACCTGGTCGGCGACCACCTGGTGGTCATGGGCTTCATCTACACCAGTTGCACCACGGTGTGTCCGGTGGTGTCGTCGATCATGAGCAAGGTCCAGCAGCAGCTCGGTGGTCGGGTGGGGGAGGAGATCCGCCTGGTGTCTATCAGCGTCGACCCGCAGCGCGACGATGCCAAGCGCCTGGCCGGGTATGCACGGGCCTTCCAGCACGGGCCGGGCTGGAGCTGGTTGACCGGTTCGCCCTACGCCATCAGCGAAACCCTCAAGGGGCTGGGCAGTTTCAGTGCCAACCTCAGCGAGCACCCGCCGCTGATCCTGGTCGGTGACGGGCGCAGTGGCCATTGGACACGTTTTTACGGCTTCACCGACCCCAACGTGCTGGTCACCGAGATCAACCGCCTCGGCGCCCGCCGGGTGCATGCCAAGAGCACGGCCATCGCCGGTCAGGAGGCACAACCATGAGTAGTCACACTTCACGCATGCGCAGCCTCGACTGGCTGGTGCTGGCGGCCTGCCTGTGGATCTTCACCTCGATGGCCCTGGCCCATGAGGGCCACGCCCCGACCGCGCAACCGGCGCCGCAGCCGATGGTCAGCGGCGGCGGTACCCGCGATGCGCAGGCCTGGTTCACCGATACCGTGCTCATGGACCAGAACGGCCGCACGCTGCGCTTCTACAGCGATGTGCTCAAGGACAAGGTGGTGATGCTCAATGTGATCTTCACCCACTGCAACGATGCCTGCCCGCTGATTACCCGCAAGCTGCGCGAGGTGCGCCAGGCCATGACGCCAGCGCTGGCGGCGCAGGTGACCTTCGTCTCGGTGAGCAGCGATCCGCTCAACGACAGCCCCGAGGTGCTCAAGGCCTTTGCCGGCCAGCAGGGGGTGGATGGGCCGAACTGGCTGTTCCTCACCGGCGACAAGGCCAGCGTTGACCTGGTGCTCGGGCGGTTGGGACAGTTCCTGCCCAGCCCGGAACAGCATTCGACGCAGTTGATCGCCGGGGATGTGGCGGGCAAGCGCTGGAGCAAGATCCGCCCCGACGCGCCGCCTGCGGCCATTGCCCAGCGCCTGCAATTGCTGGCCCAACCCCTGGCCGGACGATAGCAGCCATGGCCCGGTCGCTGTGGGAACACATTGTCGAGCGCTGGCGCAAGGCCTGTAGGAGCGGCCTTGCGTCGCGAAAGGGCTGCGAAGCAGCCCCGGCGATTCATGTGTCTGTGCTGACATCCTGGAGACGCTGCGCGTCCTATACGCGACCCAAGGCCGCTCCCACAAGGTTTCGCTTGAGGCTTTCATGGATGATGGCACTTATCTACTGCATGGCGTCACAGGGCCCCGCCGTGGCCCTTGAGCTCACCGCCAACGAACAAGCCGGCAAACGTTTGTACCGCGAAGGCCTGTCCAGCAGCGACGCCCAACTCACCGCCCTGGTCGGTGCCAGCGACATCAGCGTGCCGGCCAGCGTGTTGCCTTGCGCCAGTTGCCACGGCAACGATGGCCGTGGCCGCAGCGAAGGCGGGGTGCGCCCGCCGAGCCTGGACTGGCAGCGCCTGGCGCTGGGCCAGGGCGAGCGCGAAAGCAATAGCCGGCGCTACCCGGCCTACAGCGACGCCAGCCTGGCGCGCGTCATCCGTACCGGCATCGACCCTGGCGGCAACCGCCTCGACCCGGCGATGCCGCGCTTCGAGCTGAGCCTGGCCGACCAGCGCAACCTCACGGCCTATCTAAAGCGCCTGGGCGAGGAGCGCGATCCCGGGGTGCAAGAGGGCAGCTTGCGCCTGGGCACCCTGCTGCCGCAGCAGGGGCCGCTGGCCGAGGTCGGGCGGGTGGTGCGCGCAGTGTTGGAGGATGGTGTCGAGCAACTGAACCAGCAGGGCGGCGTCCATGGTCGGCGCGTGCAGTTGCTGGTACAGGATCCGGGGTACGACCCGGTCAGCACGCGGCAGGCATTGCAGGCGCTGTTGCAACGACAGGTGTTCGCGCTGGTCGCGCCCGTGGCGCCGCTGCTCGACACCCAGGTCCTGGCGCGCGCGGGCGTGCCGCTGATTGGCAGCACGCCTCGCGCAGGCGGCGGCAGCCTGGTATTCGACCCCTTGCCCGGGGTACCCGAACAGTTGCTCAGCGTTGCGCTGCATGCTCGGGAAACCTTGCGCCTGGAGAACCTGCAGATCGTTTATGCCGGAGAAGACCAGGCCGCCAACGCCGAGGCCCTGCGCCAGCGCCTGCAGCAGCTGGGGTGGTCGCCATCGCCGCCGCAAGAGGCTGTCGGCACGCAGGCACCAGGCGAGGGGATCGTCTTTGTTGGACGAGCCCAGGCCTTCGCCGAGCTGGCCGATCGCTTGCAGGCCGTTGGGCGCACACCCTATCTGTTCGCGGCCTCGGCGCAGGTGGCCAGTGCCGTGCCAGATTTGCCGGCGCGGTGGTCGCAGCGGGTGTTCCTGGCTTACCCCTTCGTCCCCGGTGACTGGACCGCGCAGGGCAGGGCAGCCTTGGCCGGCATGCAGCAACGCCAGGGGCTGGATGCCCGGCAGGCATCGTTGCAGGTCAGCACCTTGTGCGCCTGGCGACTGCTGACGGAGGCATTGAAGCAGGTTGGGCGCGATGCCAGCCGCGAGCAGTTGCTGCTGGCCCTGGAGCAGTTGCATGACATCGACACCGGGTTGACACCGTTGCTGGGGTTTGGCCCGGGGCGGCGCCAGGGCCTGGCAGGAGCCCATGTGGTTGCGGTCAGCTGGCCGGGACCGCGGTTTGTCGAGGTGGCGCCGTATCGTGCGCTGCCGCAGGTGCCATGAACGAATCCAGGGGCTGGCGTGGGCGCGGGGCTTCCCAGTATCCGCCGGCAAGACCGGTTTCTACGGGTTTGTAGCGAGGATGCGCTGATGAAAATGTTGCTATGCCTGTTGCTGTTCGCCCAGATGAGCTACGCCGAGCAGCCCGTGGCACGGGTCAACGGCGTGGAAATCGGCGTGCTGCGCCTGGAGCGCTACTTCAGCGATTACCTCCAGGCCCAGGGCCGGGCGCTGACCAGCATCCGCAACCCCACGCTGTACAAGCGCCTGCGTGACCAGGCGCTGGATGAGTTGATCGACAAGGAGCTGCTGTGGCAGGAGGCGCGGCGCCAGGGCATCGAAATCAGCGACGCGCAGGTCCAGGCCCAGCTGGCCGCGGTGGAAACGGCGTTCGGCAGCCCGGCGCTGTTCGAGCGACGTCTGCAGGAGGCGGGCTTCGATCGCCCCGGCTTCGCTGACTACACTCGTCATGAACTGGCCGCCCAGCAGGCATATGCGCGGCTGACTGCCATCGAGCCGCCCAGCGACGCCGAGGTTGCCGCCTTTTTTCAGGCCAATGTGCAAGCTTTGCAAGGACAGCAGAACCAAAGTGCTAATACTTCTGTCTCAACTGAACACGGCCTGGGCCTGGCCAGGGATGCGCTTGTCGCGCAATTGCAGGCCCAGGCCCGGCAAGCGCTACGCCAGCGCTTGCGCGACGCCGCTACAGTGGAGCGCGCCGAATGAAGGGCCGCCTGGGTGTTTCCCCACAATTGGGGAATCGTTGCAAGGCAATATGCCATTAGCTTCCCCGGTTGTGGGGAAGCGCCCGCTTACACGGCCGTGAGCGATCAGGTAGTACCAGCAATATCAGTGACTTAACAGCGGTGTGCGGTGACTTTTCATGCCTGGCACGAAGCCTGCTCAAGGCTCTTCAAGGCCGCACTTCGCAGACCGGGAAACCGGGCAGTTCAGGGGAGTGGACCTTGGTGAACAGAGTACTGGTAGTCGATGACGAACAGACCCTTGCGCAGAACCTGCAGGCGTATTTGCAGGCGCAAGGCCTGCAGGTCCATCTCGCCCACGACGGTGCCACCGGCATCGAACTGGCCGCGAGCCTGGCACCGGACGTGATCGTGCTGGATTACCGCTTGCCCGACATGGAGGGGTTTCAGGTCCTGGAGACCGTGCGCAGGAACAGGCAGTGCCATTTCGTGCTGATCACCGCCCACCCGACCGCCGAGGTTCGTGAGCGGGCCGCCGAGCTTGGGGTGAGCCATGTCCTGTTCAAGCCGTTCCCGCTAGTGGAACTGGCCCGCGCGGTCCTCGACCTGATGGGCATCGAGCGCCAGCGCAGGGCCACGGACCACCCCGCCGCGGGGTTCGTCGAGCGACGCCAGAACAGGAACGAGTCGTTCCCCTTGCAGTTGTACGATGGCAGCTGGGTCCTGGCCGACCGCCGACGCAACGGTGGCAAGCCCGCCGAACCTGACGACGAACAACTGCTCACCGGGGAATAGCGGCGCCCAAGGCTCCTGGCCCGCGGCGCCGCCCCTGAGCGGAGTCGCAGGCCATGCCCCAGGCATTCGATACAGATCCACTGGACCAATCGCAGGGCAAGCCTGCTGCCACGAGCCTGCAGCCCGTTGCCTGGGAGCGTGCTTGCCCGGCGATTGCTGGCTACCCCCGCGAGCTCATGGCCCAGGCCCGCCAGCAAGCCGGCGAAGAGCGGCTGCTGGCCTGCCTGGAGCGCCTCTGCGGCGACACCCCGGCCACCTTCATCCAGCGCCTGGCGGTAACCCTGCATTACCCGGTGCTGGCCACCCAGGCCTTGCTGGCCAGCAGCGCACGGTTCGACAAGGCCAGTTTGGCCCAGTGCCTGAAGCGCGAGTTCGCCCTGGTGGAGCACGATGGCGCGTTGATCGGGGTGTTCGCCGACCCCTTCGACAGCGCCCGCCTGGCCTGGATCGACGACTGCCTGCAAGGCTTGCCGCTGTACCTGGCCCACGCCGCCGACCTGGCCGCGTTCCTCGCCCGCCATGAAGAAAGCTTTCACGCCGTCGAGGCGCTCGATCAGGACTGCGAGGCCAGCACCGAGGCCGATCCGCTGCAACGCTTGTCGCTGACCAGCATCAGCGAGGACCAGAGCCGGGTGGTCAAGCTGGTCAACTCGACCCTTTACGACGCCCTCAAGTTGCACGCCAGCGACATCCACCTGGGCATGACCGGCCAGGGCCTGGTGATCAAGTACCGTATCGACGGCGTGCTCAACGCTGCCGGCAAGGCCAGTGGCAGCGCCTTTGCCGAACAGGTGATCTCGCGCATCAAGGTCATGGCCGAGCTGGACATCGGCGAGAAACGCGTGCCCCAGGACGGCCGTTTCAAGGTGGCCATCGGTGAGCGCCAGATCGACTTTCGTGTGTCGATCATGCCGAGCATCTTCGGCGAGGACGCGGTGCTGAGGGTGCTCGACAAGCAGGAACTGTCCGACCAGGTCAGCGGCGTGCAACTGCAGGCCCTGGGGTTCGAGGAGCACACCCTGCGCGCCTTGCGCCGGCTGGCTGGCGAACCCTACGGCATGATCCTGGTCACCGGCCCCACTGGCAGCGGCAAGACCACCACCCTCTACGCCATGCTCAGCGAGATCAACCACGGCGTGGACAAGATCATCACCATCGAGGACCCGGTCGAGTACCAGTTGCCCGGGGTGCTGCAGATCCCGGTCAACGAGAAGAAGGGCCTGACCTTCGCCCGTGGCCTGCGCTCGATCCTGCGCCATGACCCGGACAAGATCCTGGTCGGCGAGATTCGCGATGCGGACACCGCGCAGATCGCCGTGCAGTCGGCGCTCACCGGGCACCTGGTGTTCACCACCATCCACGCCAACAACGTGTTCGACGTGATCGGCCGCTTCAGCCAGATGCAGGTCGATCCCTACAGCTTCGTCTCGGCGCTCAACGCCGTGCTGGCCCAGCGCCTGGTGCGCCTGGCCTGCGCGCATTGCGCGGTGAGCCGGGTACCGGACGACGAGCTGCTGGCTGCCTCGGGCCTGGCCCGCGCGGCGGTCGAAGGCTGGCAATTCGTTCGCGCCCAGGGCTGTGGGCAGTGCCGTGGCAGCGGTTACCGCGGGCGTAGCGCCATCGCCGAACTGCTGCACCTGGACGATGACCTGCGCCAGATGATCGTCGAGCGCCGTCCGCTCGCGCAGATCAAGCAGTTGGCCTGCCAGCGCGGCCTGCGCCTGCTGCGGGCCTCGGCCCTGGACCTGGTCCGCGCGGGCCGCACCACCTTGGAGGAGATCAACCGTGTCACATTTATCGCCTGACAAATACTGCGCCGTGCTCGGCGCCGAGGGTGTCGGCCTGGGGCGCTGGCACGGCCATCAACACCCGTGGCTGGGCAGCCGCGCCTTCGCCTGCGATGCCGCGCAGCCAGCCTGGGCGCCGGCCTTGGAGGCCCTGGGTGGGTTGTTGAGCGAGCACCCGGTGCGGGGGGCGCAACTGCGGGTGCTGCTCTCGGCGCGCTACAGCCGCTTCTGCCTGGTGCCGTGGAGCGATGCCATCGGCCACCCACGCGAGCTCCAGGCTTATGCCCGGGCCTGCTTCGAACAGCTTTATGGCCAGGCCCTGGACGACTGGCGCATCGTGCTCTCGCCAGAGCCGGCCGGCGCCGCGCGCATCGCCACGGCCTTGCCCGAGGCGCTGTTGCAGAGTTTGCAGGCGCTGGGCCGGGAGCGCCGGCTGCGCCTGCGCTCGGTGCAACCCTACCTGATGGCCGCCTACAACCGCTGCTCGGCGCAGTTGCAGCCGGGTGACTTCCTCTTCGTCCTCGCCGAGCCGCGTCGCAGTGTGCTGTTGCTGGCCGCTGGCGGTGCCTGGCAACAGGTGCTGGCCCAGAGCTGCGCCGACAACGACCAGGCCTTGCAGGCGCTGATCGAGCGCACCTGCGAGCTGTACGGCGCGCAACCGCCGAGGGTGTACCTGCATGCCCCGGGCCGTGGCACGCACCCGGCTATCGGCGCGGTGCAGCTGTGCCAGCCGGACGCCGAGGCCGATCCGCTATGCGCCATGTGGCGGGCGGTGGCCTGATATGCGCCGCCTCGACCTGGAATTCCAGCCCCGCCACAGTGGCCCGACAGCCTGGGCCCTGCTGGCCCTGGGCGGCGCCGTGCTGGCGCTGCTGGTACTGGCCCAGCAGCACCTGGTGAACGAGCAAGTGGCCCTCGAGGACCGCGTGCACCAGCTCGAACTCAAGCTCGGCCGCCGTCCGGCCACTGCCGCGCCGCAGAGCAGCGCGGTGATTCGTCAGCAGGCCGAGCGCCTGGCCCAGATGCGCAGCGTCTCGCTGCAGTTGCAGCGGCCCTGGCAGCAGTTGTTCGCCATGCTCGAGGCCATGCCCCAGGAAGACGTGGCGCTGCTCAGCCTCACTCCCGATGCGCGCAAGGGCCAGGTACGGATCAGCGCCGAGGCCCGCAACCTCGAGGCGATGCTGCAGTACCACCAGCGCCTGGAGCGCAGCGAGCAGCTCTCGGACGTGTCCTTGCTCAACCACGAAGTGCTGGCCGGGCAGGCCGAACACCCGGTGCGCTTCAACCTCATCGCCACCTGGGAGACCGGCCATGCGCGTCCCTAGTCTGTTGATCCATGAAGCCGCCCTGCGCCTGGGGCGGGCAGGGCTGGCCGCGCTGCTGGTCGGCCTGCTGGCCTTAGGCTTTGCCCTGGCTTCGGTACTGCCGCAGTGGCAGGCCGTGCGAGCGCTGCGCGCCGCCGAAGCCGACGCGGCGGTGCAGGTTCAGCGCCTGGCGCGGGGCGAGCTGAAGGTCCAGGCCAAGCCTGAGCAGCAGGCCCTGGATGAGCTGCGCCAGCAACTGCCTGGCCAGCCCGAGGCCAGCGAACTGATCGAGCGCTTGTATCACCTGGCTAGCGCTGAGCGCATTAGCCTGGCGCGCGGCGAATATGCGCTGGGCATCGACCCCAAGACACAGCTGGCGCGCTACCAGATTGTCCTGCCGGTGCGTGGCAGCTACCCACAGATTCGTGGCTTCCTCAAGGGCTTGATCGGCCAGCTGCCGACCCTGGTGCTCGAGGACCTGGAGCTGCAACGCAAGCGCATCGGCGACCGCGAACTCAGCGGCCGTGTACGCATGACCCTTTACCTGTCGAGGTCGTGATGAACACTCAGCGTGCGGTGATGTGGGTCGGTTTCCTGGGCGTGAGCGGCGTCTTGGCGTGGGCGCCGGGGCATTGGTTTGATCGGGAGGAGGCAGCGGCGCCGAGCGCAGTGCGGGCCCGTCCCCAGGCGTCTTCCAGCAACGTGGGAGCGAGCTTGGCCCGCGATGAGGCCGCCAGCCCTTCGCGCGACCTGTTCCCCAGCCAGCAATGGACCCCAGCGCAAACCCTGGCCACGGTCAGCGAACAACCTGTGCTCAGCGCGCCAGCGCCCATTGCCCCCAGCGCCCCGACGCTGCCGTTCCAGTTCATCGGCCGCATGGGTGAGCGCGACGACCTGCAGATCTTTCTGCAGAGCGGCGAAAAGCTCTACGTCGTGCGCCAGGGCGATGTGATCGACGACACCTACCGCCTCGACCGTGTCTCGGCCACCGAGCTGAGCCTGGTCTACCTGCCACTGCACCAGCCACAGACCTTGTCTGTCGGGAGCGCACCATGAAGCCTTCGAAGTCGTGCAAGCCTGCTCCATTCATGCTCCTGGCCCTGTGCGCGGCACTGGCCGCCTGCGGTACCAGCGCCGTGCGCGAGGATGGCGAGGATTTGATCAAGCAGGGCCAATACGAAGCCGGCATCGCCCGCCTGGAAGAGGCCCTGCGCGATGAGCCGCGCAACACCGAGCTGAACATCGCCCTGGCCCACGGTCGGCAGACGGCGGTGGAAGCCTTGCTCGGCCAGGCCGACAGCGACCGCGTGCGCCATGACTTCGCCGGCGCGCGCATGGGCTATGGCCGGGTCCTGACCCTGGAGCCGAACAATCGCCGCGCCCTGGAAGGCATCCGCCAACTGGAGCTGATGCGCACCCTCGACGAGCGCGTCGCCCTGGGCCAGGCGGCGCTGCGCCAGGGCGATTTGTTCGGCGCCGAGCGCTACATGCGCGAGGTGTTGCGCCTCGACCCGCAGAACCAGAAGGGCCAGACCCTGCGCAGCGACATCGAGAACGTCCAGGCGCGCACCGCCACGCCGTTCCCGCAGTTGCGCAGCAAGCTGGAGCGGCCGGTGACCCTGGAGTTTCGCGACGCCAACCTGAAGACCATCTTCGAGGTGCTGGCCCAGGTCGCCGGGATCAACTTCATCTTCGACAAGGACCTGCGCCCGGACATGAAAGCCACCATCTTCGTGCGCGAGGTGCGCATCGAGGACGCCGTGGCCCTGCTGCTGGAGCAGAACCAGCTGCACCAGAAGATCGTCAACGACAACACCTTGCTGATCTACCCCGACTCGCCGCAGAAGACCAAGGACTACCAGGAGTTGGTCATGCGCACCTTCTACCTGACCAGCATCGACGCCAATACCGCGCTGAACATGGTCAAGACCATGCTCAAGACCCGCGACGTGTTCGTCGACGAGCGCCTCAACACCCTGACCATGCGCGACACCCCCGACGCCGTGCGCATGGCCGAGAAGCTGCTGCAGTCCCAGGACCAGTCCAACCCCGAGGTGGTGCTGGAGGTCGAGGTGATGGAGGTGGCCCGTTCGCGCATCCTCGACCTCGGCCTGCAATGGCCGAACACCTTCGGCGTGATCAACAGCGACGGCACCCCGGTGGGCGTGCTCGACCAGCTGCGCGGCATCAACTCCGGGCGCATCTCCATCGCCCCGGCGCCCCAGGCCAAGATCAACGCCCAGGACAAGGACATCAATACCCTGGCCAGCCCGGTGATACGCGTCAGCAACCGTGAGCAGGCACGCATCCACATCGGCCAACGGGTGCCGATCATCAGCGCCACCTCGGTGCCCTCGACCCAGGGCCCGGTGATCACCGAGAGTGTCACCTACCTCGACGTCGGCCTTAAGCTCGAGGTACAGCCCACCGTGCACCTGAACAACGAAGTGGCAATCAAGGTGGCGCTGGAAGTGAGCAACGCCACGCCCCTGGAGCCGACCCGCCAGGGCACCATCCCGGTGCAGGTCGACACCCGCAACGCCCAGACCAGCCTGCGCCTGCACGACGGCGAGACCCAGGTCCTGGCGGGCCTGGTGCGCAACGACAAGACCGGCAGCGGCAACAAGATCCCCGGCCTTGGCGACATTCCCGGCCTGGGCCGGCTGTTCGGCAGCAACCATGACGAGAACAGCAAGTCCGAACTGGTCCTGGCGATCACCCCGCGCATTGTGCGCAACCTGCCGTACCAGAGCCCGTCGGACATGGAGTTCGCCACCGGCACCGAATCGAGCCTGCAGGTGCGCCAGCTGGCCCAGCCGCTGCCCAGCGGCACCGTGCCGACCGATGCGCCCAGCCCGGAAACCGACGCCGCGCCGGTGGTCCAGGGCCAGATGGCGGTAGTCCCCAGCGCGCGGAGCCCACGGCCATGAACCGCCGCCAGCACGGCTTCAGCCTGATCGAGGTGGTGCTGACCCTGGCGCTGCTCGGGCTGCTGGCCAGCATGGCCGCGCCGCTGACCGAGACCGTGGTGCGCCGGGGCAAGGAGCAGCAGCTACGCGAGGCGCTATACCAGATCCGCGACGCCATCGACGCCTACAAGCGCGCCTTCGACGCCGGCTATATCGAAAAACGCCTGAACGCCAGCGGCTACCCGCCGAACCTGCAGGTGCTGGTGGATGGCGTGCGCGATGTGCGCAGTGCCAAGGGCGCGAAGTTCTACTTCCTGCGGCGCATCCCCCACGACCCGCTGCGCGCGGCCAAGGCCGACGACCACGGCGGCTGGGGCCTGCGCGCCTACGACAGCGCCGCGGACAACCCGCGCGAAGGCGAGGACGTGTTCGACGTGTATTCCATGGCCCCGGGCAAGGGCCTCAACAACATCCCCTACGGGCAATGGTGATGGCGATGAAACCGAGCAAGGGCTTCACCCTCATCGAGCTGCTGGTGGTCATGGCCATCATCGCCACCCTGATGACCATCGCCCTGCCGCGCTACTTCAACAGCCTCGAGGCCTCCCGCGAGGCCACCCTGCGCCAGAGCCTAGCGGTGCTGCGCGAGGCCCTGGACCATTACTACGGCGACACCGGGCGCTACCCCGATTCCCTCGAGCAACTGGTGGAACAACGCTACCTGCGCGGCGCGCCGCTGGACCCGATCAGCGAGCGCCGCGACGCCTGGCAGCTGGTACCGCCGCCCGAGGGCGTGGCTGGCGGCGTCGCCGACATCAAGAGCGGGGCTACAGGGAGGGCGCGTGATGGCAGCCTCTATGCCGAGTGGTGAGCGTGGCTTCACCTACCTGGGGGTGCTGTTGCTGATCGCGGTCAGCAGCGTCGCCCTGGCCGCCAGCGGCACCTTGTGGAGCACCTGCGTGCAGCGCGAGCACGAGCGTCAACTGCTGTGGATCGGTGGCCAGTACGCCCAGGCGCTGCGCAGCTTCTATCGCGCCTCCCCGGGGCTGGCCCAGTACCCGCAGGCGCTGGCCGAGCTGCTCGAGGACAATCGCTTCCCGTCGCCGCAACGCCACCTGCGTCGGCTGTACCCCGACCCGGTAACCGGCAGTGACGACTGGGGCCTGCTGCGCGCGGTCGATGGCCGCATCACTGGCGTGTACAGCCGCTCCGACGCCACGCCGCTCAAGCGCAGCGGCTTCGACGCCCAGTGGAGCGCGTTCGAAGGCCTGGAGCACTACAGCGACTGGCAGTTCGTTGCCGAGCAGGCATTCGCCGAGAGCGCCAGCGGCGCCCGCAGCCACACAGGCCCTGGAGATGCGCCATGAAACGCCTGGTCGCCGTGGCCTGCCTGTGCCTGGCCCTGGCGCAGGCAGCGGCCTACGCCGGTGACGAGGACGAGATGATGGGTTTCATCGTCGACAACACCATCTCGCACATCGGCCACGACTTCTATTACGCCTTCAGCGACCGGCTGCGCGCCACCAGCCGGCTCGACTTCAACCTGGTGGTGCGCGAACGCCCGGATGCCCGTTGGGGCAGCCTGGTGACGGTGGAGTACGAACGCGAGGTGGTGTACCGGCGCTTCCTGCCGCCGAACACCACGCAACTCAATGACGAGGCCGTCGAGGCCGCCGACCTGGTCCGCCAGCAGATTATCCAGCGCAAGTTGCAACGGCTGCTGCAGGACACAACCGATCTGGAGAGGGACGAGCTATGAGCCACCACATACCCCTGCGTGTCGCCGCCTGCCTGCTGGCCGCAGGCCTCGGTTGCCAGGCCCTGGCCACGGAACTGGTGTACACCCCGGTCAACCCGGCCTTCGGCGGCAACCCGCTCAACGGCACCTGGTTGCTGAACAACGCCCAGGCGCAGAACGACCATGACGATCCCGACCTCAAGGATCGCAGCTCGGCGTTCGCCGCCACCAGTGCCCTGGAGCGCTTCAGCAACCAGCTCGAATCGCGGCTGCTGGGGCAGTTGCTTGACAACATCGGCAACGGCCAGGGCGGCAGCATGGCCACCGATGCCTTTCTCATCGATGTGATCGACGACTCCGGCGCCTTGAGCATCCGGGTCACCGACCGCGCCACCGGACAAGTCTCGATCATCGACGTGAGCGGCCTGAACCCCTGAGAGGGACGGCCATTTCCAAGGGGAGAGAACACCATGAAACGTCTGCTGAGCACACTGCTGATCCTCGCCGCCCTGCAAGGCTGCGGCCTGCGCGAGCCGATGCCGGCCGAACAGGACAGCCAGACCCCGACCCTGACGCCGCGGGCCTCGACCTACTACGACCTGATCAACATGCCCAGGCCGCGGGGGCGGTTGATGGCGGTGGTATATGGTTTCCGCGACCAGACCGGGCAGTACAAGCCGACCCCGGCCAGCTCGTTCTCCACCAGCGTCACCCAGGGCGCGGCCAGCATGCTGATGGACGCGCTCAATGCCAGTGGCTGGTTCGTGGTGCTGGAGCGCGAAGGCCTGCAGAACCTGCTGACCGAGCGCAAGATCATCCGCGCCTCGCAGAAAAAGCCTGACGTGGCCGAGAATATCCAGGGCGAGCTGCCACCGCTGCAGGCCGCCAACCTGATGCTCGAGGGCGGCATCATCGCCTACGACACCAATGTGCGCAGCGGTGGCGAGGGCGCGCGCTACCTGGGCATCGACCTGTCCCGGGAGTACCGGGTCGACCAGGTCACGGTCAACCTGCGGGCAGTGGACGTGCGCACCGGGCAGGTGCTGGCTAACGTCATGACCAGCAAGACCATCTACTCGGTGGGGCGCAGCGCCGGGGTGTTCAAGTTCATCGAGTTCAAGAAGCTGCTCGAGGCCGAGGTGGGCTACACCACCAACGAGCCGGCGCAGTTGTGCGTGCTGTCGGCGATCGAGGCGGCGGTGGGGCATCTGCTGGCCCAGGGTATCGAGCGGCGCCTGTGGCAGGTGGCCGGGGAGGGCGACAAGGCGGTGCTGGACAAGTACCTGAGCCAGTATCAGCAGCCATGAAGGCGTCAGCCTTGCCGATGGCTACGCGGCACAGCGCTGGCGAGGCGCGCGGGTCGCCTGCCAGCACAACAACGAGCCGGCGGTGACCAGTGCCGCCCCCTGCCAGAACTGCAACGCCAGGTGTGCCCCCAGCCACAGGGCGGCGAACCCGGACGACAGCACTGGGGCAAAATACGAGGCGGTGGCCAGCAGGGTGAGGTTGCCGCGCAGGATACCGATGTTCCACAACGCATAGCCGCCCGCCATGGCCAGGCCGGCGCCCAGCAACTCCAGGCCCGCGTCCCAGCGCAATGCCGGCAGTACTTCCTGGCTGAAGGCATACTTCAGCCACAGCACCGCGGCGGTCAGGAGGAAGAACAGCACCACATGGTTCTGCCCGTCGGCATAACGCCGGGTCACGTTGCAATATAGCGCGAAGGTGATCGCGCAGGTGGTCGCCAGGCTGTAGCCCAGCGGGTTGGAGCGGATATTGGCGAGCACGCCGTGCAACGACAGGCCATCACCGCTGACCACCCAGAGAATGCCCAGCAGCGCCATGGCCGTGCCCGGCATGATGTACCAACGCGCGCGCTGGCGGTTCATCACGATGGCCAGCACCACGGTCAGGCTTGGCCACAGGTAGTTGACCACCATCAGCTGGATCGCCTGGGTGCTGTCCAGCGCGTAACCCAGGGCCAGCGACAGGCACACCTCATACGCCACGAACAGCGCCGAGCCGCCCAGCAGGTAGCCGGGCGAGGCCTTGCGCAGTCGCGGCTTGCCCAGCAAAAGCACCAGCAGCCCGGCGCCCAGGCTGTAGATCAGGGCAGCGCCGCCAATGGCGCCGAAATACTGGCTGACGCTGCGGATCAGCGCCGAGGCCGTGCTCCACAACAGGATCGCGGCCAGGCCGCAGAGGGTTGCACGGGGGCCGATGATCGTCGCCATGGTCGCGTTCCTGGGAAATGGCACGCAGTCTAACCCAACCACCTGTCGGTATCGCGCCTATCAGGCGTACCCGTGCATTGGTCAAGCGGGCATGCCCGAGCGATTCGCTCAGCTACGCTTGATCCAGACGTACCCAAAGGACCCGCACAGGCGTAGATGGAGAGCACATGAAAATCACCGACAAGAGCAAATGGGCGCTAGCCGGCCTGGCCCTGGCCCTGGGGCTGCATGCCCAGGCCGCCGAGAGCAAGCGCGTGGACGTGCTGCTGGTGGGCGGCGGCATCATGAGTTCCACCCTGGCGGTCTGGCTCAACGAACTGGAACCGAGTTGGTCGATGCAGATGGTCGAGCGTCTGGACAAGGTCGCCGAGGAGAGCTCCAACGGCTGGAACAACGCCGGTACCGGTCACTCGGCCCTGGCCGAGCTCAACTACACGCCGGAGAAGGATGGCAAGATCGACATCAGCAAGGCGGTGGAGATCAACGAGTCGTTTCAGGTGACGCGGCAGTTTCTCGCCTGGCAGGTCAAGCAAGGCGTACTGAAGAACCCGCGCTCGTTCATCAATACCACGCCGCACATGAGCTTCGTTTGGGGCGACGACAACATCAGTTTCCTCAAGCGTCGCTACCAGGCGTTGCAGGCCAGCCCGTTGTTCAAACCGATGGAGTATTCCGAAGACCCGGCGCAGATTGCCAAGTGGGTGCCGCTGATGATGGAAGGGCGCGACCCCAAGCAGAAACTCGCGGTCACCTGGACGCCTATCGGCACCGACGTCAACTTCGGAGAGATCACCCGCCAGTACGTCGGCTACTTGCAGACCCGGCCGAACTTCGACCTCAAGCTGTCGAGCGAGGTCGAGGCCATCACTCGCAACGACGATGGCAGTTGGCATGTGCAGTACAAGAACCTCAAGGACGGCAGCAGCGCCGCCACTGATGCCAAGTTCCTGTTCATCGGCGCTGGTGGCGCGGCGCTGCCGCTGCTGCAGAAGTCTGGCATCGACGAGGCCAAGGACTATGCCGGCTTCCCGGTGGGGGGCTCGTTCCTGGTTACCGACAACCCGGCCATCGCCCAGCGGCACATGGCCAAGGCCTATGGCATCGCCGCCACCGGCGCGCCGCCGATGTCGGTGCCGCACCTGGACACGCGGGTGCTCGATGGCAAGCGCATGATCCTGTTCGGGCCGTTCGCCACGTTCTCCACCAAGTTCCTCAAGGAAGGCTCGCTGTTCGACCTGTTTGCCAGCATGTCGGTGCACAACACCTGGCCGATGGTGCGGGTCGGGGTGCGTGAGTTCGACCTGGTGCAGTACCTGGTTGGCCAGGTGCTGCAATCGGACGATGACCGTTTCGCTGCCTTGCAGACCTACTTTCCCGAGGCCAGGAAGGAAGATTGGCGCTTGTGGCAGGCTGGGCAGCGAGTGCAGATCATCAAGAAGGACGAGAACCTGGGCGGGGTGTTGAAACTGGGCACCGAGATCGTCACCGCCAAGGACGGCAGCATCGCCGGCTTGCTCGGCGCCTCGCCGGGAGCCTCGACCGCGCCGCCGATCATGCTCGACTTGTTGGGCAAGGTATTCAAGGACAAGTTGGCCACGCCGCAGTGGCAGGCGAAGGTCAGGCAGATCATTCCGTCCTACGGGATCAAGTTGAACGAGCATCCGCAGAAGGTTCAGGAGGAGTGGGCTTATACCAGCGAGGTGTTGCAACTGGCGCCGGCCAGTGAGGCGGTGGGGCAATAGCTGAGGGGGGTGTTCGCTGCTGCCGGGAGGTGGGGCGACATCCCTTCGTTCTGGGTTGGGTTGTTTGGATGGGTAGTTGTCGTGTGGCGTTGATTGTATTCGCGGGGGTAGGGCTTCAATAAGCGATGGGTCTTGAAGTGAAAATCTAAGTTACAGTTGTTCGACGTGGATTTTTGCAGATATAAACGCATTCCTCGACGACGTCTAAAGCCCATACGCCAGAGAGAAAGCAGGCCACCGTAAAGTCGAGAAGGTGATCATGTCGCAATCGCCAATAAATGCGCCATGTTCTTGTTCTTGTTCATGTTCTTGTTCTTGCTCTGTTCTGCTTTTGATTTTGCTTCTAAGCGCGCGATAGTTCAGGCAACACAAGTTGCGACTTCAGGAGGCCGAGCGGAGTTCTTGCGTAGTGGGGCGACGGCCATGGA
>NZ_JBMDJI010000033.1:0-44548 GCF_057809115.1 Pseudomonas sp. FG47 | reverse complement strand
GACGCGGAGGCTGGCACCGGCTGCGCCGGTGTTCGCCGGCAAGCCGGCTCCTACGACGAGCGCGGCCAGGACAGAAGGTATCAGGCCAATTTCACGGCGCTCACCGGCTTGCGCGAAGCCAGGCTGACCACCACGAAACTCACCAGACCGATGGCCAGGCTGTAGTAGATCGGCGAATTGGCGTCCAGGCCGTCCTTGAACATGAACAACAGCGCGGTGGCAAAGCCCAACGACATGCTGGCGATGGCCCCGGCGGTGGTCGCGCGCTTCCAGAAGATCGCCCCCATCAGTGGGATCAGCATGCCGCCCACCAGCAGGTTGTAAGCCAAGGTCAGGGCGCTGATCACATCGTTGACCGCCAGGGCGATGCCCAGCACCACCAAGCCGGTGAGCAGGGTGAACAGGCGGTTGATGCCCAGGCTCGACTGCTTGCCGCCACGCAGTTTCGGCAGCAGGTCTTCGGTCAGCGTGGTGGAGGCGGCTAGCAGGCCAGCGCTGGCGGTGGACATCATCGCGGCCAGGGCGGCGGCCATCAGCAGGCCACGGATGCCCTCGGGCAACTGGCCCTTGATCATCTCGGCGAAGGCATTGTTGGGATTGGCCAGGTCGGGCATCAACACGTGGGCGGCCATGCCGATCAGCGCGCAGGCCAGGCCGTACAGCACGCAGTAGACACCGGCGGTGGTGCCGGCGCGCTGGCAGACCTTCTCGTCACGGGCGGTGAATACCCGTTGCCAGATGTCCTGGCCGATCAGGATGCCGAAGAAGTAGATCAGGAAGTAGGTGATGATGGTGTCCCAGCCGATGGCGGTCCAGCTGAAGCTGGTGTCCGGCAGCTTGGCTACCAGGGCGTCCCAGCCCCCGGCCTTGTACAGGCACACTGGCAGCAGGATGAACATCAGGCCCACGGTCTTGATCACGAACTGGACGATGTCGGTCAGGGTCAGCGACCACATGCCGCCGATGGTCGAATACACCACCACCACGCCGCCGCCAAACAGCAGGGCCATCCAGAACGGTACATCGAGCAGCACCTGCAGCACGGTACCCATGGCCAGGGTCGAGGTCACCGCGATCATCAGCGCATAGGCCAGCATGATCGCCGCGCTGGCCTGGCGCGCCATCGGGTTGTAGCGGCGCTCCAGCACCTGGGTGACGGTGAAGATCTTCAGGCGCAGCAGCGGTTTGGCCAGGAACAGGTTCAGGGCGATGATCCCCAGGCCCAGGGCGGCGCACAGCCAGAAACCGGAAATGCCGTGGACATAGCCCAGGCGCACGGTGCCGACGGTGGAGGCGCCGCCGAGCACGGTGGTGGCCATGGTGCCCATGTACAGGGTCGGGCCGAGGTTGCGCCCGGCCACCAGGTAGTCTTCATGGGTCTTCGCGCGCCGCATGCCGTACCAGCCGAGGCCGAGCATGCCGGCGGCATAGATCAGTACAACGATGATGTCCAAGGCCATTGGGGGTCTCCCGATTATCTTTATTATGGCGAGATTGGCCGTCCGGACGGTTCACGGCGCCCGGCGGTCCTTTGTGGTGTTGGCGGGCCTCTATGGCCCTCCCGAATGGCTCCTGCCGGGGTGCAGTAAGTCTTTGCAACTGGGTTCTCTGTAGGAGCGGCCTTGTGTCGCGATGGGCTGCGCAGCAGCCCCGGCAATCTTGCATGAGGCGAGGATCTTGGGGGCGCTTCGCGCCTCATCGCGCCACAAGGCCGCTCCTACAAAAAACGGGCGGTGTCGCTGCCGTCAGCGATGTACCACGCCCGGCAACACGCAGAGCATTTCGAACAGCAGGTTGGCCCCCAGCAGCGAGGTGTTGCCGGTGGTGTCGTAAGGCGGGGAGACTTCGACCAGGTCGCAGCCGATCAGGTCCAGGCCCTGGCAGCCGCGGATGATCTCCATCGCCTGGATGGTGGTCAAGCCGCCGATCTCCGGGGTGCCGGTGCCCGGCGCCCAGGCCGGGTCGATGCCGTCGATGTCGAACGACAGGTACACCGGTCCGCCACCGACTTTCTCACGCACTTCGGCCATCAGCGGGGCCAGCGACTTGTGCCAGCACTCCTCGGCCTGGACCACACGGAAGCCCTGGCGGCGGCTCCAGTTGAAATCGTCGGCGGTGTAGCCTTGGGCGCGCAGGCCGATCTGCACCACGCGCTCGCAGTCGAGCAGGCCTTCCTCCACGGCGCGGCGGAAGGTGGTGCCATGGGCGATCTTCTCGCCGAACATGTGGTCGTTGACGTCGGCATGGGCATCGATGTGCACCAGGCCGATCTTGCCGTGCTTCTTGTGCAGGGCCCGCAGGATCGGCAGGGTGATGGTGTGGTCGCCGCCCAGGGTCAGCGGGATGATGTTGTGCTCGAGGACCTCGTCGTAGGCTTCTTCGATGATGCGCACCGCATCCAGCAGGTTGAAGGTGTTGATCGCCACGTCGCCGATGTCGGCCACCGACAGCGAGTCGAACGGCGCGGCACCGGTGGCCATGTTGTAGGGACGGATCATCACCGACTCGGCGCGGATTTGCCGCGGGCCGAAACGGGTGCCGGAACGCAGCGAGGTGCCGATGTCCAACGGCACGCCGATGAACGCGGCGTCCAGGCCTTCGGCGCTTGGCAGGTGGGGCAGGCGGAGCATGGTGGCGATGCCGCCGAAACGCGGCATTTCGTTGCCGCCCAGTGGTTGGTGGAGAATCTTGTCCACGGTGGGCCTCATCAGTCGGTCGATTGTTCTGTTTGTTCGAACCTGGCTGCCGCCGCGCGTATTGGCGCGGTGTGATACCGGCGAGCAGGGACATTGCGCCGCAGTCTGCGCAAGGTAGTGGCCGGGAAGAATCGCTACCGACAAATACTTACTTCAGGAATCTCTGAACTATTGGCACAGGCCGGGTTAGACTCTGGGCAACTCCAGCCTGCGGAACCTCGTTGCATGGCCTCATCGCTGCCCGACCTGAAACTGCTGCGCATCTTCGCCAGCGTGGTACGCCATCAGGGATTCGCCACTGCCCAGCGCGACCTCAACCTGTCGACCTCGGCCATCAGCACCTACATGAGCCAGCTGGAAAGCGCCCTGGGCATCGTCCTCTGTCATCGCGGCCGTGGCGGTTTCAGCCTGACCAGCAAGGGCGAATTGTTCCACCAGGAAACCTTGCGCCTGCTCGGTGAGCTGGATGGCTTCGAGCAGTACGCCGCCGCGCTAAAGGGCGAACTGCGCGGCACCCTCAACCTTGGGGTGATCGATTCCACCGTTGGCGACAGCGCCCTGCCGCTGGCAGAAGCCATTGGCGCCTACAGCCAGGAACACCCGGCGGTGCACCTGCACTTGTCGGTGTCCAGTCCCTATGAATTGCAGCTGGGCGTGCAGGACAACCGTCTGGACCTGGCCATCGGCGCATTTTCCTCGCGCATGAGCGGGCTGCTGTACCAACCGCTGTACCGCGAGCAGCACTGGCTGTATTGCAGCAACCGCCACCCGCTGTTCGCGCAACGACGCATCCCCGAACCGGTGGTCACCCAGCAGCGCATGGTCGGTCGTGGCTACTGGAGCCAGGCCGAACTGGCCCGGCATGGCTTCAAGCACAGCGCCGCCACGGTGGAGAGCATGGAGGCACAACTGATTTTGATTCTCTCCGGCGCCTACATCGGCTACCTGCCCGAGCACTATGCCCAGGCCTGGGTCGACAAGGGTGACCTGCGGGTCTTGTCGCCGGCCACCTTCGGCTACCAGGCGCCGTTTTCCCTGATCATTCGCCGTGGCCGCAGCCGGGAACCCTTGATCCAGACGTTCCGCGACTTGCTCAAGAGCCAACTCAACGTGGGTTGAAGCATGGCGTGTTCAAGCCGCTCGGTCAGGTCGAGCAAATTTCCTACAAAACTTGACCGCTGACGTGCTGGCCATCTGCTAAATATCTACTTGCTTTGATGATTTTCCCATTCATCTGGATAAGCAAGGGACCGCCAACGATGCGCATGAATTTGCCCGTCACTGAGCACGAAAGAACCTTTTCCCAAGACCAGCGGCTGATCTCCACTACCGACCTGAACAGCCGCATCACCTATTGCAACGACGCATTCGTGGCCATCAGCGGTTTCACCTACGACGAATTGGTGGGCCAACCCCACAACTTGGTGCGCCACCCCGACATGCCGCCGGCGGTCTTCGGTCATATGTGGGACACCATCAAGCAAGGCAAGCCATGGATGGGCGTGGTCAAGAACCGCGCCAAGAACGGCGAGTTCTACTGGGTCAGCGCCTATGTCACGGCGGTGTACGAGAACGGTCGCATCAGCGGCTATGAATCGGTGCGCTCGGTGCCGACCCGCGAGCAGATCCGCCGCGCCGAGCAGCTCTACGCGCGCCTGCGTGCCGGGCGCTCGGCGGTGCCCCTGGCGGCGCGTCTGGCCCATGGCATCGGCCATGGCTGGCCGTTGATCGGTGCTGGCCTGGCTTCGGCCGCCGGCTACCTGTGGCTGCCCCCTTATGCGGCCCTCGGCGTGCTGATGGCCAGCCTGCTGGCGGCTTGGTACGTGGTCGAGCACCGGCAGAACCAGTCGATCCGGCGCACCTTGCAGGAGCATCCCAAGGCCTTCACCAGCCCGCTGGTAGCGCTGACCTACAGCGACAACCCAGGCCTGCAGGGCCAGCTCGACCTGGCGATCATCAGCGAGGAGGCGCGTCTGCAGACCGCGTTGACCCGCCTGGTGGACGCCGGCATCGGCGTCAAGTCGCGGGCCGCGCAATCCGCCGACTTGTCCGATGCCCAGGCACAGATGCTCGACCGCCAGCGCAGCGAGACCGACCAGTCGGCCACCGCCATCGCGCAAATGGCCGCGACCATCCAGCAGGTGACCCATAACGTGCAGAGCACCGCCCACGCCGCCAGCGATGCCGACCAACTGGCGCAGAAGGGCAGCGACCTGGCCGAGCAGAGTTTGCGCGCCATGGGCAGCATGAACGAGGCCGTGAGCGACATTGGCCAGGCGGTCAATGCCCTGGCCGAGCAGACCCAGTCGATTGGCAGCGTGGTGGATGTCATCACCTCGATCGCCGAGCAGACCAACCTGCTGGCGCTCAATGCCGCCATCGAGGCGGCGCGGGCCGGTGAGCAGGGCCGGGGCTTCGCCGTGGTCGCCGATGAGGTGCGTTCGTTGGCCCAGCGCACCCGCGCCTCCACCGAGGAAATCCACCACATCATCTCCACCCTGCGCTCCGGTGCCGACCGCGCGGTGGCCAGCGCCAGCCGTGGGCAGCAGATCTCCAGCGACAGCGTGCACAGTGTCGAGGCGGTGCAGGAAGCGCTGTCGGGGATCGCCCAGGCGGTCAGCCGCATCACCGGCATGAGCCAGCAGATGGCCACGGCGTCGGAGCAGCAGAGCCACGTGGCGGAGGACATCAACCAGCAGATCGTGCGCATTGCCCACCTGTGCGACGAGAGCGCGGGGCAGGCCAAGCAGGGCGCCGAAATCAGCCAGGACCTGGAGCGCATGGCGGAGTACCTGCACAGCCTGGCGGAGCGATTCAACCGCTGAGGCTGCAGCGGGTAACAGTGGGGTGTGGGAGTGGGCCTCGCAGCAACCCGAGGATGGCAACCCTGTGGCAAACTACCCGCCCCAAGGAGTTCCCCATGCCAAGACCTCGCTGCGAGCGCTGCCAGCGCCCGCTTGCCCATTGCCTCTGTCCACTCATCCCACAGCTCGACAGCCTTACTCGCGTGGTCGTTCTGCAACACCCCAGCGAGACCGCCCATGCGCTGAATACCGCGCGCCTGGCGACCTTGGGGCTGGTCAACGGCGAGCTGCGAATCGGCGAGGTGTTCGATGACCTGGACGCGCTGCTGGCCACGCCAGGGTATCGACCGGCGCTGCTGTTCCCTGGTGAAGAAGCCGAGGTGCTGGCACGTTATGGACAAGGCCACGACCTACCGCTGCTGCTGATCGTACCCGACGGTACCTGGCGCAAGGCACGCAAGCTGCTGTACTTGAACCCGGCGCTCGCGGCGCTGCCGCGGGTGACGCTGGCCCAGGTACTTCCTTCACGCTATCGGGTGCGCAAGGCGCCTGAGCCAGGGGCGTTGTCGACTCTCGAGGCGGTAGTGCAGGCATTGAATGTGCTGGAGCAACCGCAGTGTTTCGATGCCTTGCTGCGGCCTTTCGAGGCACTGGTGCAGGGACAGATCGACGCGATGGGCATGGCGACCTTCGAGCGCAACCACGTCCACCGCTGATCCGTTGTCGCAGGGACAGACTTAACTAACGCCAGCCGGCAGGGACGCGTGGGTGAAATGGGCATTTCTCCCATCAGGAATAGCCCATGACTCCTCTCGCCCCTGACTCGATCGATCGCTTGATTGGCGATCGACTGCCTGCCTGGTTGAAAAACGCTTCCGAGGATCGCCTCAAGGCTTTGCAACTGGCGATGACGCAACAGCAACGTTTGCAGGACCAATTGCAAGTCCACTACGGCAGCGTCACGCCATTGGACGTCTTTGCCGAGATATTGCTGGTCAACGCCTTGCAGGACCTGACAGGAAAGGTCCATGACGTGCGCAAGGGCCGTTTGTTCAGGGTATGGCACAAGATCAATGCCCCAGTGGGGCCCTCCCTACCATTGCCCCGGGAACGTGTGCAGGCCAGTCAGTCCTTGCTGCAAGCGGCCCTGCATAACTTCGCTGCCAGCGAAGAGTCGGAGGAGCACTGGCTGGCGGAGTCGCGCCTGCATGACGGCCAGGGCGAGACGCTGCCGGTGCGTCCCGGCGCCTATGCAGCGCTATGCCGATCACTGAATATTGGCGCAAAGTACCAGGCCTATCTCGAAGGACACTTCCGACCCGATGACGCGGTGCAGGCGCAAGCCTTGCAGCGCCTGCTGGAGCAGGTGCAGCAAGGCAATTTCGAGGTTGCCGTGCGCCATGCGGCCCTCAAGCAGATCATCGACGAACGCACCTTTTTGCAACTGCTGCCGCTGATCAGTGCCGAGCCTATCGTTGCTGCCTACCCGGTCGATGTTCGGCCTCGTCAGTTGTACCTGCTCGGCAAGCCAGTCGTGGGTGTGGTGACGCTGGAGATCCGCAAAGACAGAAGCCGCGCAGCGCGCCTGGAAGGCGTGGTCGCCTGGCTGCCGGGTGACCCCCAGGCAGAGCTTGCGCGCTACCCCTCATGGGCCGCGTTGTACGAGGCGCTCGGTCAGCGCCTGGGGCAACCGGATTATCTGGCCTTCTTCATGCGTTTCATCAGCGAGGCCGATCGCCCGGCGTTCGCGCGGGTACTGGCCAACCTCCAGCCCGCCACGGGGACATCGGCGTTGCCACTGGACGGGCGCAACCAGGCAATTGCAGGCGCACTGTTCGCCCATCTGCGCCAGACCCATATCGACAAAATCATCGCCGATGCCCGCATGTTGGCCGTGCCGACTGAAGACGAAGACGCCGCGACCCGTGAGGCGCGGCTACAGGGCTATCAGAGCGCAGGGCTCGATTTGCTGTCGCTGGCCGCGCTCTTCGTCCCGGGGCTTGGCTTGGCGATGGCGGGTATTGCCGTGGCGCAACTGGTCGATGAAGTCTACGAGGGCTACCAGGACTGGCAACTCGGGGATCGAGAGTCGGCCCTGGGGCACCTGTTCAATGTGGCCGGCATGCTCGGCACGGGCCTGGTCACGGCTGGGGTGGGCAAGCTCCTCGAGCGGGTGTCGTTCGTCGATGGCCTGCTGCCGGTGCTGTCCGACGAGGGGCGCCTGCGTCTGTGTGATGGCAGCCTGCGCGGCTACAAGATTGCCGATGAGCAAGGCTCGCTGGGTTCGGTGATGGGGCCAGCCGGGGCGCAGCGGATCAAACTTGGGCAAGGAAGTTTTCTGCTCGAGCCTCTGGAGCCCAAGGGCGAATGGCGTATCCGTCATCCGCACCGGTCAACGGCCTATGGCCCTTTACTGCGCGACAATGGCGATGGCGGCTGGGCCCATGAGTTCGAACAGGCTCATGGCTGGGCAGAAAAACGGCTCTTGCTGGGCCGTCTCGGCGGCTCCCTGGCCGCGGTGACCGAACCCGAGGCCGAGGCTGTCCTCGGAACTACCGGCTTCGATACCGAGCAATTGCGGCGGCTACATGTTGAAGGCGCCCAGGCGCCGGCGCGTCTGGTCGATGCCCTGGAGCGTCATCGCCTGCATGCTGCTGAGCCTGCGCTGAAGGCCGAGGCTTTCGAGCAGCGTATCGCCGCGCAGCAGAAGCCCGTGGGCGACCCCGCGCAACTGTTGCGTCGTGATTTTCCTGGGCTGAGTGCGCGCAGCGCAGAAATGCTCGTCGCCTCGGCCAGCGGTGGCCAGCATGCGCAACTGCGCCTCGGGAAGAAAGTACCGTTGCCGTTGGCCGAGCAGGCGCGCTGGGCGTTGTGGGACAGCCGGCTGGATCGCGCTTGCGCGGGGTTCTATCAGGCTGCGGCAATCAACAGCGATTGCGAAAAGCTGATGTTGCACGTCGCTGATACCCTGACGCCCTGGCGCGAGCAGGTTCGCATCGAGCTGCGCGAGGGCCGGGTGGAGGGGCTGCTGCTTGCGCAGCAAGGGGGCGAACAGGCCGCCGAGGTTCGCCGGATACTACGTACGGGCGAAGGTTACCTGGCTGTCGACGACAACGGCCATGGCGTCGCCGGCGCCGCGGCGGGCGACAGCCTGGCCCAGGCGTTGTTGCTGCATATGGATAGTGTACAGAAACTCCAACTGGGTCATGCCGAACCGACGGCGCAACAGTTGACCGATGCCTGTGTTCGTTGGCTGGGCGGCAATCGTCAAACCGCCGCCAAGCTGATCGGCATGGTCTCGCCAGCGTCTGGCATGCGCCCACCGGTGCGACTGGGCGATGGGCGCCTGGGGTATCCGCTCAGTGGGCGGCAGCCGGGCGCGGGTAGCAGTGTGCGCAGTGGCTTGCGCAGCGTGTATCCGACATTGACCGACGGTCAGATCGAGGACCTCCTCACTCAGATAGGCAACGCGGGCCAGTCGCCCTGGGAATACCTGGCAGGCCTGCGCCAGCAGTTGGCTTCACTGCGCCAAGCCTTGCAAGCATGGTGTCAGGCAGCTGGCAGCTCGCTGCAGCGCTACCGGCGGCGGCAGGTGGCCAAGCAGATCCGCCGCGTCTGGCGGCGCAAGCTGCACGATGCGGATGGGGTGTTCGTGCTGACCCTCGACGGCGAGTCGTTGGCGGGCTTGCCCAACTTGCCTGCGTCTGTGCGCTTCGACCATGTGAGGCGTTTGACGCTTCGGCGCATGCAACTGGGTAACAGCGTCAGCGACTTCATTCAGCGTTTCGGCGATTTACGGCATCTTGATCTGGGTAACAACGCACTGACGTCCATACCGACCGGGATCGAGCACCTGACGCAACTGACCCATCTGCGCCTGGCCGCCAACCAGATCGTGATGGACGCCGCGGCAGGCGGACGTTTGTCGTCGCTGGTGCGGCTGCGTTGGCTGGATCTGAGTGATAACCCCATAGGCCTGGCACCTTCGCTGCAGGGGGCCAACAGCCTGCAGGCGATCTCGTTGCGCAACACTCGCCTGAGCGCTGTGCCCATGGCGCTTCTCGAGCATCCGACGCTGGAAACCATCGACTTGCGCGACAACCGGATCACCACGGTGAGTGAACTGGTGATCCAGTTGCACAGGGCCCGGCTGGGGCGCCTGGTATTGCATGACAACCCGCTGACGGCGGATGCGCTGAGACGGTTACGGTCGTTTTCCCGGCAACTGTCACGCCCCGTGCATGCCGGCGCCGAGGAGGCTGCCCGGGCGATTTGGCTGCAGGGGTTGAGCCCCGCCGAGCACGTGCGTTGCTCGCAGGTCTGGCAGCACCTGGTGGATGCCGATGGCGAGAACACCGCTGACTTCTTCCGCTTCCTGCGTGATCTGGGGCGTTCGGAAGACTATCTGAACCAGCCAGGGCACTTGCGCCGACGGGTGTGGGCGATCCTCGACAGTTGCGAGCAGAACAGCGAAGTCCGTGAAGCGTTGTTTGCGCAGGCGGCTGGGCCGCGTACGTGTTCGGACCAGTTGTTGTTCATTCTGAGTGAATTGGAGCTGACCACACTGGTGGTACGCAACACGGCAGGGCTGGCCAGCGACGAGGCCGAAGCGCGATTGCTGCGCCTGGGACGCGGGCTCTATCGTCGGGACGCGGTCGATCGGATCGCCGCCGAACACATCAGCGAGGTACAAGCGTCAGACCCCACCCAAACGGTGGACGACGTCGAAGTGTATCTGGCTTACCGTATCGGTCTGGCCGCGCCCCTGGGATTGCCGGCCCAGCCTGAGTACATGAATTACCACTATGCCAGCGGCGTCACTCAGGCTGACCTGCGCGATGCCCGGGCGACGGTGCTCGCGGGTGAAAACACGCAGGTCTTGCGTAGGTCGTTGGCGAATCGAGATTTCTGGCAGGACTTTTTGCGTACCCGTCATGGAGAACGTTTCGAGGCGTTCGATGCCCCCTATCGTGATCGCTTGGCGACCTTGGAGGAGCAGGCGAAGTCAAGTACGGAACAAGAGTACCTGGATCAAGTGGAAGATCTGATGGCCGAACGCAACCTTGCCGAGGGAAAACTGATGGACGAGCTGACCGAGCAAGCTTACGCCCGTCATCCAAACTGACGGGGGGCGTGCTGGATACCCTCAACGTTCACGCAAGGCTTCGGTACGCGCCTTGAGCACCGGCTTGAGCAGGTAGTCCAGCACGCTTTTCTGCCCGGTGATGATATCCACCGTGGCGACCATCCCCGGGATGATCAGCAGCGGCTTGTTGTCCCCGCCCAGGTGGTTCTTGTCGGTGCGCACCTGGATCAGGTAGAACGCATTGCCCTTGTCGTCGCTGACGGTGTCCGCGCCGATCAGCTCCAGCTTGGCCTTGAGCCCACCGTAGATGGTGTAGTCGTAGGCGCTGAACTTGACCATCGCGGTCTGTCCCGGGTGCAGGAAGGCCACGTCCTGTGGCCTTACCTTGGCCTCGATCAGCAGGTTGTCCTCGATCGGCACGATCTCCACCAGGTCGCTGCCGGGCTGCACCACGCCGCCGATGGTGTTGACCTTGAGCAGCTTGACGATGCCGCGCACCGGTGACACCACGGTGGTGCGGTTGACCCGGTCGTCGATGGCGATGCTGGTGGCGGTGATCTTCGACAGTTCGGTGCGCTTGTCGTTGAGCTCCTTGGCGGCGTCTGAGCGAAAGCTCGCGTCAGATTCCTGGATCTTGCTGCGGATCTCGGCGATCGCCGCTTCGGCGCGGGGGATGGCCAGGTTGGTCGCATTCAGCTGGCCGCGCGCCTCGACGCTGCGCTGCTTGAGGCGCAGGATCTCCACCGGGGAGATGGCGCCCTTGCTCACCAGTGGCGAGGACATGTCCAGTTCCTGCTGCAACAGGCCCACCGCCGAACGGTACTGGTCGACCTTGGAACGGAACTCGGCCAGCTCCTGGGTTTTTTGCCGCAATTGTTCGTTGAGGGTCTGTTTTTCGCTGGCCAGACGGCGTTGGCGTGATTGGTAAAGAGCGGCCTCGTCCTCGGCTACCTGCGGCGCCTTGGCGCGGACTTCGCTCGACAGCACGAAGGGGCGGCCTTCGGACTCGGCCGACAGGCGTTCCACCTGCGCGCTGAGGGCGTAACGGTCGGCCTCGCTTTCACCCTTGTTCGACTTGAAGCGCGTGTCGTCCAGGCGCAGGAGGGTGGCGCCCTTGTCGACCATCTGCCCCTCTCGCACGAAGATCTCGGTGACGATGCCGCCTTCGAGGTTCTGCACCACCTGGACTTTGCTAGACGGGATGGCCTTGCCTTCGCCGACAGTGACTTCGTCGAGCACCGCGAAGTTGGCCCAGGCCAGGGCCACCAGCAGCAGGATCGCCGCCAGCCACACAGTCAGGCGCGACAGGCTGGGGGACTCCTGCAGGGTGGCGCCGGCCAGCTCTGGCATATAGTCGCGTTCGGCGCGGCTATCGCCGCCCTGGAGGTAGCTGCGCACGCTGTGGCTGAGGGGCATGTTCTACCTCCGATGCAGACCGGGGCCTTTGGGAACGGGCTTCAGGTTTGTTGGTTCACAGTGCCGCGCCGATACGGCCCTTGCGCAGCGCGTCGATGACCGCGTCCTTCGGCCCGTCGGCAACAATCTTGCCGTTGTCCAGCACCAGCAGCCGGTCCACCAGGCTGAGCATCGAGGTGCGGTGGGTGACCAGCAGCAGGGTCTTGCCGGGCACCCAGTTCAACAGGCGCTGGCGCAGTTGCTCCTCGCTGCTGTTGTCCATGTGGCTGGTGGGCTCGTCGAGTATCAGGATCGGCGGCTCCAGCAGCAGGGCCCGGGCCAGCAGCACGGCCTGGCGCTGGCCGCCGGAGAGCAGCTGGCCGCGCTCGCCCACCGGGCGGTCGAAGCCTTGCGGGTGCTGGCGGGCCAGCTCGCTGACGCCGGTCAGTTCGGCCACCTCGAGCATGCGCGCATCGCTGACGTGCCGTGCGCCGAGGGTGAGGTTGTCGCGCAGGCTGCCGGCCAGCAGTGGCAGGTCGTGTGCCACGTAGCCGAGCTGGCTGCGCAGATCGCTGATATCCAGTTGGCGCAGATCGAGGTTGTCCAGCAGCACCTGGCCTTCGTCGGGGTGATGGAAACCCATCAGCAGCCGGGCGAGGGTGCTCTTGCCCGAGCCGCTGCGGCCGATGATACCGATGCGTTCGCCCGGCTTGAGGGTGGCGCTCACGTCGTTGAGGGCTGACGCCGTTTGCCCGGCATAGCGGAAGGTGGCGTGGTTGATGGTGATGCCACCTTGCAGCGCGGTGTGCTCCAGCGCCTGGTGCTTGGCCTCGCGCTCCTGAGGCAGGCTCATCAGGGCGTCGGTGCTGCGCATGGTCAGCTGGGCCTGCTGGTAGCGGGTGATCAACCCGGCGATCTGGCCGAGTGGGGCGAGCACCCGGCTGCCGAGCATGTAGCTGGCCACCAGGGCGCCGACACTGAGGTTGCCGGCGATGATGCTGTATACCCCGGCGACGATCGTCGCCATGCCACAGAACTGCTGGATGAACAGCGTGCCGTTGCTGGCCAGCGACGACAGGTTGCGGGCATGGGCGTCGAGACGGGCGATGGCGCCGTTGGTGTGTTCCCACTGGTACTGGCGCTCGCTTTCGGCGCCGCAGGCCTTGAGGGTTTCCAGGCCGCCGAGGGTCTCGATCAACAGCGCCTGGCGCACCGCGCCGAGGCTCAGGCTTTTTTGCACGGTGTCGCGCAGGCGCACCTGGATGAATAGTGCCAGGCCTACCGCCAGCGGGAAGGCGATCAGCGGGATCACCACCAGCCAGCCGCCGAGCAGGCCGATCACCAGCAGCATCAGGGCCACGAACGGCAGGTCGATGATGCTGGTCAGGGTCACTGCGGTGAGGAATTCGCGCAGCCCCTGGAAGTCATGGATGCTCTGGGCGAAGCCGCCGATGGTAGCCGGGCGCGCCTTCATGCTCATGCCGGTGATGCGTTCGAACAGGGTGGCGGAAAGGATCAGGTCGGTCTTCTTGCCCGCCTGGTCCAGCAGGTGGGCGCGGACCATGCGCAGCACCAGCTCGAAGGCGGTGCCGATGAACAGGCCGGCGACCAGCACCCACAGGGTCGACAACGCCTGGTTGGGCACCACGCGGTCGTAGGTCTGCATGACGAACAGCGGCACCATCAGGCCCAGCAGGTTGATCAACAGGCTGGCCAGCAGGGCATCGCCGTACAGCCAGCGGGAGTGGCGCAGGGTGTCGCGGAACCAGGCGTTGACCCGCGGGATCAGCGGCGCGCGCACATCCTCCAGGGTATGCCGGGGGCGGGCGAACAGGGCCTGGCCGCTGTAGGCCTGCGCCAGGGCCTCGCGCTCGACCCACTGCTCACCGCCTTCGGCCTCGCAGGGCAGCAGCAATGCCCGGCCGTTTTCGCCCCAGCGTTGCAGCACGGCGCTGCGGCCATCATCGAGGATCAGCAGCACCGGCAGGTTGAGCGGGGAGATGGCGTCCAGGTCACGCCGCAGCACGCGAGCCTGCAACCCGGCGCGTGCTGCGGCGCGGGGCAGCAGGCCCAGGCCCAGGCGTTGCTCGGCCAGTGGCAGGCCGCTGCACAGGCTGGCACGGCTGGCCGTGCAGCCATGCAGCTTGCACAGGATCAGCAGGCCATCGAGCAACGGATCATCAACATCCAGGCGCGGTTGCGCGCTTTGCATACTGGTCACGATGGCCTACTCCTGCCGCGGTGGACGGGAAATGGGCGCTGGCGAAAAGTCCCTTGTCTCGTCAGAACCTAACGCATGTCAGGCAATTTCGCCTCGTTGCGTACTTCGGTCTTGGCGATGGCTTCCGGCGGCAGCGAGATACGCTGCTTGCTCAGCAGCTCGCCCATGGTCGCCAGCACCCGGTACATGGAGAACTCTTCGGTATAGCGCACCTCGGTGTAGCGACGGTTGGCGTTGTACAGCTCGTTCTCGCTGTCGAGCAGGTCGAGCAGGGTGCGCTGGCCCAGGCCGAACTGGTCCTGGTAGGCGGCACGCACGCGCTGGGTGGTCTCGGCGTACTCGCGGGCGCTCGGGGTCTGCTTGCGGGCGTTGTTCATCGCGTTCCAGGCCAGGCTGAGGTTTTCGTTCAGCTCGCGCAGGGCGTTGTTGCGGATGTCCATCGCCTGGTTGATCTTGTGCGCGTCCGACTGCAGGCGGGCCTTGTCGCTGCCGCCGCGGAACAGGTTGTAGCTGAGCTCTACGCCGGCCTGCCAGTCATTGTTGTCGTGCCCCTTCTGGCCGCCGAGGTTGTTGTTGGCACCTGTGGCCAGCACCGCGTCCAGCCGCGGGTAGAAGGGCGACTTGGCCACTTCGTACTGTTGCTCGGCGGAGCGCACGTCAGCCTGCGCCGACTTAAGGTAGGGGTTGTTCTCCAGCATGCCCTGGCGGGCATTGAGCAGGTCGCCCGGCACTTCGCCCTTGATCGTGACGGGTGTTTCCAGCTCGTCGGGCAGGCGCCCGACTACGCTGTAGAAGTTGGCCTCGGCGTCGGCCAGGTCGACCTCGGCGGTGTCCAGGTTGTTTTCGGCCAGGGCGCGACGGGCACGGGACTGGTCGAGGTCGGCGTTGCTGCCCACACCGCGTTCGCTGCGCAGGCCGATCTGGTCGTTGACCCGCAGGTGGGCCTGCAGGTTGTTCTTGGCCAGGGTTACCAGTTCACGGCGCTTGAGCACCTCGAGGTAGACCTCGATGGCGCGCAGGGCGATGCTCTCGGCGGTGGCCTGGGTGTAGTAGGCGCGCGAGGTGGCCACCGCTTCGGTGCGGGCGACCTCGTTGGAGGTATTGAAGCCGTCGAACAGCATCTGCCGCAGACGCAGTTCCGATTGGGTGTAGTTGAGCGTTTCCTTGTTGTGGTTACGCGTGTTGTCCGGGTTGAAGCCGCGGGTGTTGGTGTTGTCCGAACGTTGCCGGCCGTAGCCTGCTACCAGATCGACGGTTGGGTAGTACCCCCCGCGGGCGAACTTCACATCCTCGTCGGCCGACAGCCTGCTGTTGCGGCTGGCGCTGATCTCGGGATGCTGGTCCACGGCGTTCTGGACAGCCTCGGTAATCGACATCGCCTGACTGTTGGCACACGCCATGGCCAACAAAATCGCACTGGTGATGGGGGTTAAAGCGCGCATGGGGTACATCTCCCTGGTCTTGAATAATGTCCTGCTGATTCGCCAAAAAAATGACGAAAAATTAGAATCAAACCGTTTCAGGTTTGTAACAACAGAGCTAAGAACATTTACCGGGCGAGCTAAGAAGATTTTTTCATAAGTTATATGCGAAAAAAAACTTATGCGATCTAAGGAATCCGCGACATTGTTTCATTCAGGTGGTTACGGGAATTGGCTGGGACAGGCGATTTTCGGGCCTTGGTGAAAGTTCCAGATTTTTTGCAGCTAAGGAGACAGGGGAGGAAGGCGAAAGCGGAATTTGGCGACAAAAAAATGGCACTAAATAATGGCCATTCGCCCCGTCCACTATCGCGGCAGTCGTCACAGGGAGCGTGGTTTCTCACGAGCGTGACAGCAACGGTTCCAACAACCATGGCACTCGGAACCTTGCGCACATTACCCGGCACGCCTTGATCTGCGAAAAGCCCATCGGCAGGGGAGGCGTACGCTCATGGCTAAATTAGTCGGTGTGGTCGGCAAGGTAGTCGGCCAGGTATTCGCGGTGGGCGATGACGGTCATCGCCGTCTGTTGGTGGAAGGGGATCGCCTGTTCGCCGGCGAGCAGTTGGAAACCGGGAGCGAGGGCGCCGTGGCGGTGCGCTTGCAAAACGGTGCCGAGCTGACCCTGGGCCGTGGCAGCAGCCTGGAGATGACCCCCGACCTGCTGGCCGATCGCGCTCCTCATGTACAAGCGCCGGACGCGCAGCCCAGCAACGCCCAGCTCAGTGACGTCGAGCAACTGCAAAAAGCCATTGCCGCAGGCGCCGACCCCACGCAGGAAGCCGAAGCGACCGCGGCGGGCGGCAACCCTGGTGGCGTGGCGGGTGCGCTCGGTGGCGGCCACAGTTTCGTGATACTGACCGAGGTGGCCGGCCGGGTGGATCCCACCATTGGTTTCCCCACGGCGGGCTTCAACGGCTTCCCTTTGCTGGCCAATCTCGAACTCGGTGGCCTCGATGGCAATGACGACGCACCTGTGCCGGCCACTACGCCACCCGCGGACAACCCGGTCAGCCTCACCGGCCTGGAGGTCAGCCCTGCCGAGTTGATCCTGGACGAGGCGCACCTGCCCCAGGGCTCGGCCAGCAATCCTGCGGCCTTGACCCAGTCGGGCAGCTTCACGGTGGTTGCCGCCGATGGCGTGTTCAACCTCAGTGTCGGTGGCATCAATGTGGTCACCGCGGGCGTGGTGACCGGCGTCGGCCAGTCCATCGTCACCGGGCTCGGCAATGTGCTGACCATCACGGGCTACAACCCGGCCACGGGCGTGGTGAGCTACAGCTACACCCTGACCGGCGCGGAACATCATCCGGACGGTGCCGGGAGCAATACGCTGGGCGAGCAGTTCCCGGTACTGGTCAGCGACACTGATGGCGATGTGGCCAGCGGCACGCTGGACGTAATCGTTCGTGACGACGTGCCACGCGCCGTGAACGACAGCAATGCCAGCACCGCCACCGAGCAGCATCTGGAACTCAGCGGCAATGTGCTGACCAACGATATCCAGGGCGCGGACCGCATCCCCAGCGGCCCGGTGGTGGCCGGTACCTTCGTCGGCACCTACGGCACATTGGTGCTGGCGGCGGATGGTTCCTACACCTACACCCTCAGTACCAACGATCCGGACTTCAAGAACCTGCACGGTGGCGGCAGTGGGGTGGAGAACTTCACCTACACCCTGAAAGACGCCGACGGCGACACCAGCACCGCGACCCTGACCCTCAACGTCAGCAACCTCGATGACCCGGTGACCCTCGGCGGCCTGGATGTCAATGGCGGCGAGCTGACCGTCTACGAGAAGAACCTGGCCGACGGCAGTGCGCCCAATCCCGCTGCGCTGACGCAGAGCGGCACCTTCACGGTGGCGGCGCCCGATGGCCTGCAGGCCTTGAGCGTCGGCGGCATCACCGTGGTCAGTGGCGGCGTGGCGGCAAGTTTCCCGCAGTCGATCACCACGGCGCTGGGCAACACCCTGACCATCACCGGTTACAACCCGGCCACGGGGGTGATCAGCTACAGCTACACCTTGCTGGACAACGAGAGCCACGCCAACGGCGGCGGCGCCAACAGCCTGTCCGAGCATTTCACCGTCACCGCTACGGACACCGATGGCAGCACGGCCACTGGTTCGCTGGACGTGAACATCATCGACGACCTGCCCAAGGCCAATCCGGATGCGGCCAGTGTCGTCGAAGGCGGCACGGTCAGCGGCAATGTGCTCGACAACGATACGTCCGGCGCGGACGTACGGGCCGATGGTCGCTACGTGGTGGGTGTGCGAGCCGGCTCCGATACCTCGACATCGGCCAGTGGCCAATTGGGCGATCCGGTCCAGGGCCAGTACGGTTACCTGACCCTCGATGCCCAAGGCAACGCCACCTACCACGCCAACCCCAATGCCGTGGCGCCGGCGGGCGCCACGGATGTCTTCGTCTATACCGTGCGTGACAGTGACGGCGACGAAAGCACCACCACCATTACCATCGACGTGCGCGATTGCTCGCTGATCGCCGGGCCTGACAGCGAGGTCACGGTCTACGAGAAAGCGCTTGACCTGAACAAGGATGGCAACGACCTGGCAGGCGGCAATGTTACCGGCAGTGAACCGGGCTCCACCGGCGAGACGGCCAGCGGTTCGTTGGCCAGTTCCGTCAGCGGTGGCGTGGGCGGGCTGACCTTCACCTTGGTCGGTAACGCCACCGGCCAGTATGGCCAGATCCAGCTCAATACGGATGGTACCTACACCTACACCTTGACCTCCGCGCCGAACTCGCCGAATCACGTCAACGACGGCCCGAACGTGGTCACCGAGAGCTTCACCTACCAGGTCAAGGATTCGCTCGGCAACACCACCACCAGCACCATCGTGGTCAGCATCGTCGACGACGTGCCCAAGGCCCATAGCGATTTCGCCAATGTCTACGAAGGCGGCACGGTCAGCGGCAATGTGCTGGTCAACGATGTGACCGGCGCCGATGTGCGTGCCGACGGGCAGTATGTGGTCGGCGTGCGCGCAGGCAGCGACACCTCGACCTCGGCCATTGGCCAGCTGGGCAGCAACGTGGCGGGGCAATATGGCTACCTGACGCTCGACGCCCAGGGCAATGCCACCTACCACGCCAACCCCAATGCGGTGGCGCCAGCCGGTGCCACGGACGTGTTCGTCTACACCATCCGCGATGCCGATGGCGACGAGAGCACCACCACCATCACCATCGATGTGCACGACATTTCGCTGGTGGCCTGCCCGGATGACACGGCCAAGGTCTACGAGAAAGCCCTGGACCTGACCAAGGACGGCAACGACCTGGCTGCAGGCAACGTCACCGGCAGCGACCCGCACGCCACCACGGAAACCACCAGCGGTTCGCTGGCAGGCTCGGTCAGCGGCGGTATCGGTGCCTTGACCTTCACCCTGGTCGGCAATGCCAGCGGCCAGTATGGCCAGATCCAGTTGAACAGCGATGGTAGCTACACCTACACCCTGACCTCGGCGCCGAACTCGCCCAACCACGTCAACGATGGCCCGAACGTGGTCACCGAGAGCTTCACCTACCAGGTCAAGGATTCGCTCGGCAATACCACCACCAGCACCATCGTGGTCAGCATCGTCGACGACGTGCCCAAGGCCCATTGCGACGTGGCTTCGGTCAAGGAGGGCGCCAGTGTCAGCGGCAACGTGCTGGACAACGACGTGGTCGGCGCCGATGTGCGAGCCGATGGGCAGTACGTGGTCGGTGTGCGTGCCGGCTCCGACACCTCGACGTCGGCCATCGGCCATGTCGGCGACACCATCGTCGGCCAGTACGGCTACCTGACCCTGGACAGCCAGGGCAACGCCACCTACCACGCCAACCCCGACAGCGTGCCGGCCGCCGGCGCGACCGACAGCTTCGTCTACACCATCCGCGACGCCGACGGCGACGAGAGCACCACGACCATTCGCATCAATGTGCAGGACAGCAAGCTGGTGGCGTGCGAGGACAACGACGTCACCGTGTACGAAAAAGCCCTGGATCTGCACAAGGATGGCAATGACCTGGCCGCCGGCACCGTCACTGGCAGCGATCCGGGCTCCACTGGCGAGACGGCCTCCGGCAGCCTGGTCGGTTCGGTCCAGGGCGGCGTTGGCGCGCTGACCTACAGCCTGGTCGGCAATGCCGTGGGCCAGTACGGGCAGATCCAGCTCAATGCCGACGGTTCCTACACCTACACCCTGACCTCGGCGCCGAAGACCCCGGGGGGGGCCAACGACGGCGCCAACACGGTCAACGAGTACTTCACCTACAAGGCTACCGACGCCTTGGGCAACAGCGTCACCAGCACCATTGCCATCAATATCGTCGACGATGTGCCGACGGTGCAGTGCGCGGTACGCAGCATCACGCCCGGCCAGGTGGACTCGAACATCCTGCTGGTGGTGGATGTGTCCAGCAGCATGGCGGCAAGCTCCGGCGTGCCGGGGCTGACCCGCCTGGAACTGGCCAAGCAGGCGATCAATGCCTTGCTCGACAAGTACGACGAGATGGGCGACATCAAGGTGCAGATCGTCACTTTCGGCACCGGTGCGCAGGTGCAGACCCCGGTGTGGGTCACGATCGGCGAGGCCAAGAACCTGATCGCCGGGCTCAGCCCAGGTGGCTCGACCTACTACGATTCGGCGGCGACCAAGGCCCAGGAAGCCTTCGCCACCACCGGCAAGCTGGTGGGCGCGCAGAACATCAGCTACTTCTTCTCCGACGGTGAGCCCACCAATGGCCATGCCATGACCGCGCCACGGGAAGCCGCCTGGGAATCCTTCCTCGACAGCAACGGCATCAAGTCCTACGCCATCGGCATGGGCAGCGGGGTCAACGAGGGCAACCTCAATCCGCTGGCCTACGACGGCAGTAGCCATACCGATACCAACTCGGTGGTGGTCACCGACCTCAGCCAGCTCGGCGCTGTGCTCTCCGGCACGGTACAGGGCGCGCCGATTACCGGCAGCCTCATGAGCGGCGGCGATTTCGGGGCTGATGGCGGCTTCATCAAGGCGCTGCTGGTCGATGGCACCACCTACACCTACGATCCGAAGGCCAATGCTGGGCAGGGCGGTTACGCGGCCAGTGGCGGCGCGGACAAGGCCACCTTCGACACCGTGAGCAACAGCCTGAGCATCAAGACCGGCCTGGGCGGCACCCTGGTGGTGAACATGGACAACGGCGAGTTCACCTACACGCCACCGAAGGACAACGGCAGCGGCCAGGTGGAGAAGTTCGGCTTCACCGCCAGCGACAACGACGGCGATACCCGCAGCGCCAGCCTGACGGTCAACATCAACAGCAATGGCGCGCCGATCGCCGGTGCCGACCACATCATCACCAATATCAAGGGCGCCACCCTGACGGTGCCGGCAGAGGCGCTGCTGGCCAATGACCGTGACCCGGACCACGATACCCTGAGTGCCGCGCCGACCACCTTCAATACCAACTTCGCCGACAAGGGCGCAGGCTTCACGGCGGGCACCCAGGCGCAGACCATCAAGTTCGACGCCACCGCCAACAAGGCCGAGAACCAGTTGCGCGACCTGGCCCGCAGCGAGTTCACCAGCCTCAACGGCAGCATGACCGCAGCCTTGGTGGTGGCTGGTTACCTGGGCTCGATCAGCACCGCCAATGCCAACGACGAGGACACCCTGACGGTGACTCTGCGCAAGGGCGAAACCCTCACCCTCGACCATGATCGTCCCGCGGGCAACCTGCTGATGGAATGGAAGGATGCCAGCGGCAACTACCAGACCATCGCCGATGGCGGCAGCTTCACGGCCACCCATGATGGGGTGTACAGCATCCATGTGATCAATACCGAGAACGCCGCCGGCAACAGCAAGGCTGCCGAGAACTACAAGCTGAGCCTGGTGGTGGACTACAGCAATGCCAGCAACGAGGACTATCACGGCAGCTATACCGTCAGCGACAACCATGGCGGCTACGGCAGCGCAGCGGTGGATATCACTTACCAGGCCGGCAATACCCTTACCGGCACCGGCGGTGACGATGTATTGCTGGCCGGGGCCGGCGATACCACCCTCAACGGTGGTGCCGGCAACGATGTGCTGGTGGCGGGGGCGGGTAACAACAGCCTGCACGGTGGTGATGGCGACGACCTGCTGATCGGTGGGCCTGGCAACGACCTGCTCGACGGCGGAGCCGGCAATGACACTGCCAGCTACGCCAAGGCCACCGCCGGCGTGACCGTGGACCTTGGCCATGTCGGGCAGCAGAACACCGTCGGCGCCGGGCTGGACACCCTCAGTGGTATCGAGAACCTGATCGGCTCGGACTACAACGACACCTTGACCGGCAATGACGGTGACAACCTGCTCAACGGCGGCGCGGGCAACGATGTGCTCAAGGGCGGTGCCGGCAACGACATCCTGATTGGCGGGCCGGGCAACGACACCCTGACCGGTGGCAGTGGCAACGACAGCTTTGTCTGGCAGAAGGGCGAAACCGGGCATGACACCGTGACCGATTTCACCCCGGGCAGCGATCGCCTGGACCTGTCGCAACTGCTACAGGGCGAGAACGCCACCAGCGCCTCGCTGGACGACTACCTGCACTTCAGGGTCAGTGGCAGCGGCGTCAATGTGGTGTCGACCATCGAGGTCAGCAGCGTCGCTGGCGCGGCGCCGACCCAGACCATCGACCTGGCCGGCGTGGACCTGGCGCAGCATTACGGGGTGTCGGCCGGGGCGGGCGGGCTGATCGCGGCCGGGCATGACACCGCGACCATCATCAACGGCATGCTCAATGACCATTCGTTGAAGGTGGATACGGTGTAAGCCAGCAGCGAGTCGCGGGGCAAGCCTGCCCCGCGATGGCGTTACCGTGGCCGGTGCAAGGTCTTCTGCTTGAGGATCCAGGCGCTGACCAGCACCGCGCTGGCCAGCATGAATGCCCGCGCCCAGAACAACGGTACCAGGTAGCAGGACAGCCCGATGCTGGCCCACATCAAGCCGATGGCGTAGACCTTGCCCTTGAGCGGAATCCCCTCACCGCTTAGGTAGTCGCGGATCCACGGCCCGAGTTTCGGGTGGTTCACCAGCCAGTGGTAAAAACGTGGCGAGCTGCGGGCGAAGCAGGCCGCCGCCAGCAGCAGGAACGGGGTGGTGGGCAATACCGGCAGGAAGATCCCCGCCACCCCCAGCGCGACGCTGAGCCAGCCGAGGGCCAGCAGCAGGTAGCGCACCACCTCGATCAGTGGTGGCGTGGCTTGAGCAGGGCAGGCTTCTCTTCGGGGGCGTGCAGCAGCAGGAACAGGGCGCTCAGCGCCTCGGGGATCTGCACGATCATGTCGTCCTGCAGGTTGGCGTTGCTGGCAATGTCGGCGAACTCGGGCTGTTCGTCGAACAGGCCCGAGCCGACCATGATCGGCAGGAGCATTTCGCTGACTTCTTCCTCGGCGTTCTCGAACCAGGCCTCTTCACGCAGGAACACGCCCTCCATGAAGCCGATGCACCAGCCGCGCAGGTCGGAATCGTCCGGCTCGTCGGTCAGGTCCAGCTCGCACGGCAGGTCGAATTCCTCGTCGCTGGCCAGCTGGCGGGCGATGTGGCCCTTGAGCGCGACCAGGGTGGCTTCGATCTCGGTGCGCTGGGCATCGCTGGCGTAATGGGGTTCTTCGGCGAACAGCGCGTCGATCCATTCGCGTTCTGGAACTTCCTCGGAGCAGATCGACAGCGCGGTCAGGTAGCCGTGGGCGGCGACGTAGTCCAGCGCTTCTTCGTGCAGCTCATCGGCGTCGAGGAAGGCTTGCAGGCGGGTCAGTTGCTCGGCGAAGGACATTACAGGGCTACCTTGGGGAATAAACGATGCTGAATTCTAGCACCTTGCGGCGCTCGCGGGGCAAAGCGAACGTCTGTCACCGGGGCATGCCGGGGTACGCGGCAGTCGGGTATACTCCGCGGTTTTTCGTGCCAGGTGGCGTTTTGCGGCCATCCGGCAAAAACCGCTTACGCATTCGGTGTGTGCGCGGCGGATTTATCGTCCAGCCTGAGTCCAGGATGGTACGGCGATTTTGGAGTGGCAAATGCTCGAACAGGCTCAGCGCGTCCTCAAGGATGTCTTCGGTTACGACAGTTTCCGCGGGCGCCAGGCAGCGATCATCGAATGTGTGGCGGGCGGTGGCGACGCGCTGGTACTGATGCCCACCGGTGGCGGCAAGTCCCTGTGCTTCCAGGTGCCCGGCTTGCTGCGCCCTGGCTTGACGGTGGTGGTGTCGCCGCTGATCGCGCTGATGGACGACCAGGTCGCCACCCTCGACGAGCTGGGCGTGGCAGCCGCTGCGCTGAACTCCACGCTCAGCGCCGAGCAGCAGCGCGACCTGGCCGGGCGCCTGCGCCGCGGCGAGGTGAAGATGCTGTACCTGGCCCCGGAGCGCCTGGTGCAGCCGCGCATGCTGGACTTCCTGCGTGGCCTGGACATTTCCCTGTTCGCCATCGACGAGGCCCACTGCGTGTCGCAATGGGGTCACGATTTCCGCCCGGAATACCTGCAACTGGGCCAGCTCGCCGAACTGTTCCCCCATGTGCCGCGCATCGCCCTGACCGCCACCGCCGACATGCGCACCCGCGAGGAGATCGTCCAGCGCTTGCACCTGCAAGGCGCCGAGCGCTTCCTGTCGAGCTTCGATCGGCCGAACATCTTCTACCGCATCGTACCTAAGGAAGCGCCGCGCAAGCAGTTGATGGCCTTCCTCGGCGAGCGCCGTGGCAACGCCGGCATCGTCTATTGCCTGTCGCGCAAGAAGGTCGACGAGACCGCGGCCTTCCTTTGCGACCAGGGCTTCCCGGCGTTGCCTTACCACGCCGGCCTGGCGGCCGAGACCCGCGCCGCCAACCAGCATCGCTTCCTCAACGAGGAAGGGCTGATCATGGTCGCCACCATCGCCTTCGGCATGGGCATCGACAAGCCCAACGTGCGCTTCGTCGCCCACCTCGACCTGCCCAAGTCGCTCGAGGCCTATTACCAGGAGACCGGCCGGGCTGGCCGCGACGGCCTGCCGTCGGACGCCTGGATGGCCTACGGCCTGCAGGACATGGTGATGCTCAAGCAGATGCTGCAGAACTCCGAGGGCGACGAGCGCCACAAGCGCATCGAGCAGCACAAGCTCGACGCCATGCTGGCGCTGTGCGAGGAAACCCGCTGCCGCCGTCAGTCGCTGCTGGCCTACTTCGACGAAGTGCTGGAGCAACCCTGCGGGCATTGTGACAACTGTGTCGACAACGTGCAGACCTGGGACGCCACCGAGCCCGCGCGCCAGGCGCTGTCGGCGGTGTTCCGCACCGGCCAGCGCTATGGCGTCGGCCACCTGGTCGACGTGCTGCTGGGCAAGGACACCGAAAAAGTGCGCAATTTCGGTCACGAGAAGCTCTCGGTGTTCGGCGTCGGCAAGGCCCTGGCCGAGGCTGAATGGCGTTCGCTGTTCCGCCAGCTGGTGGCCCGTGGCCTGGTGGACATCGACCTGGAAGGCTACGGCGGCCTGCGCCTGTCCGATAGCTGCCGGCCGCTGCTGCGCGGCGAGGTGAACCTGCAACTGCGCCGCGACCTCAAGCCGCAGACCACGGCCAAGACCTCCGGCGGCAGTGGCGGCAGCCCGGCCAGCCAACTGGTGCGCGCCGAGGAGCGCGAGCTGTGGGAGGCGCTACGCACCCTGCGACGCAAGCTGGCCGAGGAGCACAGCGTGCCGCCTTATGTCATCTTCCCCGACTCGACCCTGCTGGAGATGCTGCGCAGCATGCCCACCAGCCTCAGCGACATGGCCCAGGTCAGCGGTGTTGGCGCGCGCAAGCTGGAGCGCTACGGCCAGGCTTTCCTCGAAGTGCTCAACGGTGCTGGCGGCACCGAGGAGGCGCCGAAGGTGGTACTCGACCTGCGTCACGAACTGGTCAGCCTGGCCCGTGCCGGCATGACCCCGGCGCAGATCGCCGGCCAGCTCGACTGCAGCGAGAAGAACGTCTACAGCTTGCTGGCCGAGGCCATTGGCCGCCAGGAACTGAGCCTGGAGCAGGCGCTGGATTTGCCTGAAGACCTGATGATGGAGGTGCAGGACGCCTTCCTCGACGGCGAGGGCGAGTTGCCACCGGTGTCGGTGGTGGCGCCGCTGTTCGGCGCACGGGTGCCCGAGGGTGTGCTGCATTGCATACGAGCGGCGCTGGCGGCGGAGTTCGAGCTGTGATCGCGGGCATTTGCGCCATTTGCTGATCTTTGTCATGCCCTTACACAACTATCAGCGATTTCCTCGGCGCTGAGCCTTGCCGGATCGATCGGGGCATGATTAGCTGACTAATAATTAGTTCTGGTTATTGAGTTTTTTATGCCACTTACCGACAACCAACACCGCTTCGGCATGCAGCTGGCCCAGATGTCCCGGGGTTGGCGTGCCGAACTGGACCGCCGCCTGGCCGGGCTCAACCTATCGCAGGCGCGTTGGCTGGTGCTGCTGCACCTGGCGCGTTTCGACGAGGCGCCGACCCAGCGTGAGCTGGCCCAGAGCGTGGGCGTCGAGGGCCCGACCCTGGCCCGCCTGCTCGATAGCCTGGAAAGCCAGGGCCTGGTGCGCCGCCAGGCGGTGATGGAAGACCGCCGGGCCAAGAAGATCCTGCTGTGCCCGCCGGCCAAGCCGCTGATCGACCAGATCGAGACCATCGCCAACGCCCTGCGCCTCGAGCTGTTCACCGGCATAGACGAGGCCGACATGGAAGTGTGCATGCGCGTGCATGCGAAGATTCTCGATAATCTCGAGAAGTCCTGACAGCAGCTTCAAGCTTCAAGCTTCAAGAGAAAGCGGATCTGTGTACCTACGCGATCCGCTTTTTCTTGGGGCTTGAAGCTTGCCGCTTGCCGCTAGAAGGTATGCCCCAGGTTCAGGTACACCGCCTTCTCATGGGCATCGTTGGTCCCATAGCTCAGGTTCAGCGGCCCCAGCGGCGTTTCCAGCCCCAGGAAGATGCTCGCCGCGTTGATGTAGCCACTGTCGAACTCATTGTCGTTGTTCCATGCCCGGCCGCGCTCCAGCGAACCGCCCAGGTACAGCGGGAAGTCCAGCGGCAGGTACGCCCGCGGGGTCAGGCGGCGGTAGTAGACCATCCGTAGCAGGCTCATGTTCTGCCCGGAGACCGAGTCCTGGCGAAAGCCCGACAGCTGCCGCGCGCCACCGAACACGAAGCTTGAGGTCACCACCTCGGCGTCATCCAGGGTTCTTCCGTAGCGCCCGCCCAGCACCAGGGTGTTCGGTCCGCTGCTGATGGCCTTGTCCAGGTTGACCAGCCATTGCCGGTAGTCCTGGTCCGAATCCAGCGACTTGTCGTACTTGCGCACGGTCAGGCCGATATCCTCGCCGCTGTGCGGGAAGTACACGTTGTCGAAGGTGTCGAACGAGTACTTGAGTTCGTAGAAACCCTCGTTGAAGCTGACCTTGGGCAGGTCCTGGTCGCCGATGCGCACCTCGGCATTCCCCCAGGCCTTGCCCACGCCCAGGCGCACTTCGCCGTAAGTGCCGATCTGCCGACCGACATTGAGGCCGAAGCCATAGCGCTCGAGGCGATACTCGGCCACCGGGTCGTTGTCGAGGGTGGCCTCGACGTTCTGCGAGCCCAGGTCCAGGTAAGGAGCGATGAAGTAGCGCGAACCGACGTCCAGCGGCTGGTAGAACTCGCTGTACAGCTCCTGCTGGTCGCCGATCTGCGCGCGGGTCAACCATTCGGCGCCAAGACGGTTGATGCCGTTGACTCGGTAGCTGGCACCAAGGTTGAAGGCGCTGTCGCCGCGCAGGTCGTCGGACAGGTTCAGGCCCAGGCGCAGGTAGTCGGTGCCGCCGCGCCGGCCGCGGGCATTGATCACCAGGGTGTTGTCCTCGCCCTTGTGCACCACCCGGTACTGCACCTGGTCGAAGTAGTCGAGGCCGTACAGGGTGCCCATGTCGGTCTGCAGGCGGCCGAGGTCCAGCGGTTCGCCGATGGGTTGGCGGATGTAGTAGCGGATCACGTCGTCGCTGACCTTGGAGTCGTTCTCCACCTTGATCGCGGTGATAATCGGCGTGCGCTGGCGCGGCGAGCGGGCCACGGCCAGGTTGGCGTCGCCTTCGGGCTGACGCAGCGCCGCCAGGCGTGGGTCGAGACCGCGGGTGGCGCGGTAGCCGGCGTCGATCATGTCCTGGGCGCGGCCGAAGTCGGTGACGCCGAAGGCTGCCAGTGGCGGCTGTACCAGGATGTCCTCGCGGCGCAGGCTGGCCAGTTGCTCCTCGGAGTTGCGCCGGGTCATCAGGGTGATCGACTGGTTGAGCACATCCACCACCGTGGCCAGCTGCTTGCGGTTGCGCAGCGGCGTGCCGATGTCGACGACGATGGCCAGGTCGACGCCCATCTCGCGCACCACATCCACTGGGATGTTGTCGGTCATGCCACCGTCCACCAGCAGGCGGCCGTCCAGCTCCACCGGGGCGAACACCGCCGGGATCGACATGCTGGCGCGGATCACCTGGGGCAGGTGGCCACGGCGGAACACCACCTTTTCGCCGCTGGTGATATCGGTGGCCACGGCGCGGAACGGGATCGGCAGCTTGTCGAAGTCGCGGATGTCGGCAGTGTGGGCCAACTTGCTTTCCAGCAGCAGGGCCAGGTTCTGGCCCTGGATCACCCCCAGGGGCAGGCCGAGGCTGCCGTCGTCGCGAAAGCTCAGCTTCTGCTTGACCAGGAAGTCGCGGTCGTCCTGCTTGCGCCGGAACGGCACGTCCTTGCGCGGTGGCGCGTCGGACAGCGCCTGTTGCCAGTCGAGGGTGGTGGCCAGCTTCTCCAGTTCGGCGATGCTGTAGCCAGAGGCATACAGCCCGCCGACCACCGCGCCCATGCTGGTGCCGGCGATGGCGTCGATGCGCACGCCCTGTTCCTCGAGAGCCTTGAGCACGCCGATATGCGCCAGGCCACGGGCGGCGCCGCCGGACAACACCAGGCCGATCTTCGGCCGGGGCGCGTCGATGGCCTGCACCGTGAGGGAGGTGAGCAACAGGAAGCAGAACAGCAAGCGGCGCATCGTGAGTCTCAAACCAGAGGGTAAAGACCGCTAGTATAAGCGGCCCTTCCCACGGAGTTCCCCGACATGCCCGATAACAAGCCGCAAATTGTCATCACTTATTGCACCCAGTGCCAATGGCTGTTGCGCGCCGCCTGGCTGGCGCAGGAGTTGCTCAGCACCTTCGCTGACGACCTCGGCCAGGTCGCCCTGGAACCTGGTACCGGCGGGGTGTTCCGCATCACCTGCGACGGCGTGCAGATCTGGGAGCGCAAAGCCGACGGCGGCTTCCCCGAGGCCAAGGCGCTCAAGCAGCGGGTGCGTGACCAGATCGATCCGCAGCGCGACCTGGGTCACAACGATCGCTGATCAGGCGCTTTCGGCCACGGTCCGCCGGGTGGGTTGCTTGGCGGCCAGGCGGCTGGACAGGACGATGGCGAAGATGATCAAGGCACCACCAGCGAGCATGCGCAGGGTCGGCTGTTCGGCGAACACCACCCAGGCCACGGCGATGCCGTAGACCGGCTCCATGCCGAACACCACTGCGGCGGTACGTGCCTTGATCACCGCCAGGCTGGCGACGAACAGGCTGTGGGCGACGCCGGTGCAGAAGATGCCGAGCAGGGCGATCCACAGCCAGTCCATGGGCGCCACGACTGCCAGGCCCGGCGCGGCGAACGGCAGCAGGCACAGGCTCACCACCAGGTTCTGCCACAGCGCCGCCTGCACGGCGGGCAGGCGCCCGGAGCCGGCGCGGTTGGTCAGCGACAGCAGCGAGAACAGCAGGCCCGAGAGCAACGCCCAGAGCAGCCCGCCGGTGGCCTCGCTGGCCAGGTCGAAGGCAGGGGTGACCAGCACCAGGCCGATGCTCACCAGCAGCACCAGGACAGCCTCGTTGCGGCGAATGCGTTCGCGGAACAGCAGGCCCTCGAGGATCACGGTAAAGGCTGGGAAGCTGGCGAAACCGAGGGTGGCGATGGCCACGCCGCCGACCTTGACCGCGATGAAGAAGCTCACCCAGTGCCCGGCCAGCAGCACACCTCCCAGCAGCAGGCGGCGCAAGTCCTGGCCGCGCAGCGGTTGCCAGGCCTGGCGCGCCAGGCCGGCGAACAGGCCCAGGGCCAGCACGGCGAACGCGGCGCGGCCGAAGACGATGATCGAGGGGCTGGCACTGGCGGCCAGTTTGCCGAAGACGCCGGTCAGGCCGAAGAACAGCGCGCCGATATGCAGGGCGCCGAGGGCGGTGCGGTGGTTCATGGTGATCCTTTGGCTGCGGTGAGCGTTGCGTGCTGGCTCCTTCGCCGGGCAAGTCCGCTCCCACAGATCATGCACAAGGCATGTGGGAGCGGGCTTGACCCGCGATGAAGTCGATATAGGCAGCAGTGTACGTTCGATTCTCAGGCAGTTCTGTCGCCCGCCTCGCGCCCGTTGTCGCCAGACTCGCGGCGCAACGCCAGCGGCGTACAGCCGAATGTTCGCATCACTGCCGCGCTGAAGGCGCTTTGCGAGCCATAGCCCACCCGCGCCGCGACCTCACCCACCGGCAGCGGGGTGTCGCGCAACAGTCGCCGCGCCATCGACAGCCGCCGCTGGCGGATATAGTCCATCGGCGTCATGCCGCACTCGCTGGCGAACCGCGCATGCAGCCGCGCGCTGGACAGCCCGGCCAGCCGCGCCAGGTCGGCGACCTGCAATGGATAGGCGGCGTGCTGCTCGATATGCCGGTCGAAGGCGGCATAGGGCAGGCGCTTGCTGGCCGCTATCGCGGGCCCGGCGTGAGGCAGCAGGCTGGCCAGCAACAGCACGGCGCCCTGGCGGGCGATCAGCGGGTCGTCCACAGGGCTGCTCGCCAGCCAGTCGACCAGCTGCTGCTGGCGGCTGTCCAGGCTCAGGGCGCCGGGGCAGTCGAGCAAGCGCCGGCTGTTGTCGACATGCTCGCCCAGGTGCTGCTCGAGCCACTGCCCGGGTGGTATGTCCAGCACCAGGCATTGGCTGCCGGCGGGGCTGCCGCAGGTATGGTGAGCACCGGCCGGCACCACCATCAGGTCCTGGCGATCGATCCGCGCGCCACGGCCCTGCACCTCGAAATCCAGACGCCCGCCTAGCCCGAACACCAGTTGCGAATGGTCGTGGCTATGGGCGATCAGGTCGTGGCGGTAATGGCGCAGCGACAGCAGCGGGCCGGTGGTCATGGCAAGTCCTCGTGTGCAGGCAGGCAGTGTACACCCTGCGCCGGCGCGCAGATCGTCACCGGATTGCCACCAACCTGTCACCTGCGCCTGCCAGTCTCCAGCAAACAGCGCCGGAGCCTGCCCATGACCCATGCCGAACTCGCCCGATCCTCGCGCAAGCAGCGTGTGCGCACCCTCTGGATCTCCGACGTGCATCTGGGTACCCGGGACTGCCAGGCCGAGCACCTGGCGCACTTTCTCAAGGGTTACCAGGCCGACCGCATCTACCTGGTCGGCGACATCATCGATGGCTGGAAGCTGCGCAGCGGCATTTATTGGCCGCAAGCCCATACCAACGTGATCCGCCGCCTGCTGACCTTGAGCAAGCGCGGAACCGAGGTGATCTACGTCACCGGCAACCACGACGAATTCCTGCGCCGCTATTCCAAGCTGATGCTCGGCAACATCCAGTTGGTGGACGAGGCCGAGCACCTGACGGCCGATGGCCGGCGCCTGCTGGTGATCCACGGCGACCAGTTCGATGTTATTACCCGCTACCACCGCTGGCTGGCGTTCCTGGGCGATCGTGCCTACGAATTCACCCTGGTGCTCAACCGCTGGCTCAATCATTGGCGGGCCCGCTATGGCTATGGCTACTGGTCGCTGTCGGCGTACCTCAAGCACAAGGTCAAGGGCGCGGTGAACTTCATCAGCGACTTCGAGGATGCCATCGCCCATGAGTGCACCCGGCGTGGCTTCCAGGGCGTGGTGTGCGGGCATATCCACCATGCCGAGATCCGTAAGGTCGGCGAGGTGGAATACCTCAACTGTGGCGACTGGGTGGAGTCATGCACGGCGCTGATCGAGCACTGGGATGGGCAGATCGAGCTTTACCGTTTCGCCGAGGCCCAGGCCCGGGAGACGGCGCAACGCTTGGCGGCACTGGGCGAGACGGCCTGAACGAGTCGCGGCGCTTCCTGTAGGCGCAAGCCTTGCTGGCGAACCAGGCGGCACGGAGGATGGCACCGGCTACGCCGGTGTTCGCCGGCAAGCCGGCTCCTACAACGGTTACGGCCTGCAATACCCGTAGGAGCCAGCTTGCTGGCGAACCAGGCGACGCGGTGGCTCGAGAGCATTCAGCAAGTCGGTTGCTGGCGCCAAGCCTGCAATCAGAGGGCGATGCGTCCCAGCAGGATGTCGCGGAACATGGCGAAATCGCCGACCAGGCTGTACCACGGGTGGCTGAAGGTGGCGGGGCGGTTTTTCTCGAAAAAGAAGTGCCCGACCCAGGCGAAGCCGTAGCCGGCTAGTGGCACGGCCAGCAGCAACAGCCATTTGCCGCTGCCCAGGGTGTAGGCGAGCAGGGCGATCACCAGGGCGGTGCCGACGAAGTGCAGGCGACGGCAGGTGGGGTTGCTGTGCTCGCCCAGGTAATAGGGGTAGAACTCGGCAAAACTGCGGAACTGCGTGGTGCTGGTCATGGCGGTGCTTTCCGGATCTGCGGGTCTGGCTACAGGATACACGGCGTGGAGCCTGAATCGAGTCTAGAGTCAGTTGGGGGGATGGCCAGTGACCCTGGGCGCCAATTGAGTATCCTTTCGCTTCACCGCCGTAGCGATCAACACAAGAAGCCCGCCATGAGTGAGAGAACCACGTCAGCCAGCTGGGCATCAGGCATCGTCAAGGCACTTGAGCTCGAGGGGCTCGACTGCCCGGCGATGTTCAGGCAGCTGGGCCTGGATTTCGCTGCCCTGGACGATCCGGACGCGCGCTTTACCCAGGATTCGATGACCCGCCTGTGGCAACTGGCGGTGGAACTGTCCGGCAACCAGGCCATCGGCCTGAACATGGCGCGGGTGGTGCGCCCGGCGTCTTTCCATGTGGTGGGCTACGCGCTGATGTCCAGTCGGACCCTGGCCGAAGGCTTCGAACGGCTGGTGCGCTACCAGCGGATCATCGCCGAAAGTTCGGACCTGAGCTTTCGCCTGGAACCCGACGGCTATGCTTTGGTGTTGACCGTGCATGGCGATCACCTGCCGCCCACCCGACACAGCGGCGAGGCTTCGCTGGCTTGCGCCCTGGCGCTGTGCACCTGGCTCAGCGGGCGGCCGATCCAGCCGCGGCGCGTGCTGATCCAGGGCGCCCTGCCGAAAAATGTCGAGCCGTACAAGGTGGCTTTCCACGCGCCGCTGCAATTTGGCGCGCCCCATGACGCGCTGGTGTTCGCGCGTGCCGACATGGAGGCGCCGTTGCCCACCGCCAACGAGGCGATGGCAGTGCTGCACGACCGTTTCGCCGGTGAGTACCTGGCGCGTTTCTCGGAAAGCCGGGTAACCCACCGCGTGCGCCAGGTGCTGTGCCGCATCCTGCCCCAGGGCGAGCCCAAGCGTGAAACCGTGGCCCAGGCCCTGCACCTTTCGCAGCGCACCTTGCAGCGGCGCCTGCAGGACGAGGGCACCAGCTTCCAGACCTTGCTCGACGACACCCGCCGCGAACTGGCCGAGCAGTACCTGGCGCAGCCTGGCACCACGTTGCTGGAAACCGCCTACTTGCTGGGTTTCGCCGACCCGAGCAACTTCTACCGGGCGTTCCGCCGCTGGTTCGACAGCACGCCGAGCGAGTACCGCACGCGGCTGTCGGTCAGTGACGCCAGAACGCCGGCATGCACAACACCAGCACCGTGATGATCTCCAGGCGGCCCAGCAGCATGCCGCCGGCAAGGATCCATTTGGCGGCATCCGGCAGCGTCGCGTAGTTGCCGGCCGGGCCGATCACTTCGCCCAGCCCCGGGCCGACGCCCGAGACAGTACCGGCGGCACCGGTGAGCGCGGTCATCCAGTCCACGCCCAGCAGCGACAGCAGCAGGGCGATGATGCAGATGGTGATGGCGAAGAAGAACGAGAACGTCAGGATCGAACGCACGATCTCTTCGTCGAGGCGGTGGCCGTTGTACTTCTGCTTGATCACCGCGCGCGGGTGGATCAGCTGGTTGAGGTTGGCCTTGAGCAGGATGTAGGCGACCTGGAAGCGGAAGATCTTGATGCCGCCGGCCGTCGAGCCGGAGCAGCCGCCGACGAAGCCCAGGTAGAAGAACAGCATCAGCGAGAAATTGCCCCACAGGCTGTAGTCGCCCAGGGCGAAGCCGGTGGTGGTGACCACCGAGGTGACGTTCAGGGCCACGTGGCGCAGGGCGTCGAGCCAGTGCAGGTCGGTCGTCGCCCAGTACCAGGTGCCGAGTACCAGCCAGGTGGCCACCAGCATGGCGAGCAGGCCCTGGACCTGCTGGTCCTTGATCAGCGCCCTGCGGTGGCCACGCAGGGTCGCCACGTAGAGGGTGAATGGCACGCTGCCCATGATCATCACCACCACCGCGACCCAGTGCACCGCGGGGATGTCCCACTTGGCCAGCGACTGGTCGGAGGTGGAGAAGCCGCCGGTGGAAATCGCCGACATGGCATGGTTGATCGCGTCGAACGGGCTCATGCCCGCCCACCAGAAGGCCAGGCTGCCGAACACGGTGATGCCGACGTACACCGCGACGATCGACTTGGCGACCATGTGCGAGCGCGGCATGACTTTTTCGGAGCGGTCGGAGGACTCGGTCTGGAACAGGCGCATGCCACCGATACGCAGCAGCGGCAGGATCGCCACCGCCATGCCGATGAAGCCGATGCCGCCCAGCCAGTGCAGCATCGAGCGCCACATCAGGATGCCCGGCGACATGTTGTCCAGGCCGCTGAGCACGGTGGCGCCGGTGGCGGTGATGCCGGACATGCTCTCGAAGAAGGCGTCGGTGTAGCTGATGTGCTGGGTCAGCAGGAAGGGCAGGGCGGCGAACACGCACACCACCAGCCAGCTGCTGACGGTCAGCAGGTACATGTCGCGGGGGCGCAGGTGCACGTGGTCCGGGCGGCCGGGGATGACCAGGCCGAGGCCGGCGATGAAGGTGATCAGGCTGGCCCAGAGGAACGACGGCATGTCGCCGGTGCGCTCGAAGACCACCAGGGTCGCCATGGGCACCACCATGCTCACTGCCAGGGTGATCAGGAAGATGCCGATGATGAAACCAATGATCCTTAAGGTCGGCAACGCCATGTGATCTGCTCTGACTCGCTACGGAAAGGGCGCCATTTTAAGCCGCAAGTTGCAAGCTGCAAGCGTCTGGCGTGAATGAGGCTTGCGAAGGCTGTTTTTCTTGTGGCTTGCAGCTTGATGCTGGCAGCTTGAGAATGGCCGCACTTTCAATCTGCCAGGAGGGTAGCCCATGGAGGCTCTCGACGCATTGCTCAACCGTGTTTCCGTGCCACGCCTGACTGACCCGGCGCCCAATGCCGCCCAGCGCGAGGCGCTGTTCCAGGCCGCATTGCGTGCGCCTGACCATGGCCAGTTGCGCCCCTGGCGTTTCCTGACCATCGAAGGGCAGGGCCGGGAAAAGCTCGGCGAGCTGTTCGCCGAAGCCGTGCAGGCCAAGGGCGATGCAACCCAGGCCGCCCTGGACAAGGCCCGCGCCATGCCCTTGCGCGCGCCGTTGCTGATCGTGGTGATCGCCCGGCTGCAGGATCACTTCAAGGTGCCGAAGATCGAGCAGAGACTGGCCGCGGGCTGCGCCGCCCATGGCATCCTGATCGCCGCCCATGCCCAGGGTATCGGCGCGGTATGGCGCACTGGCGACATGGCCTTCGATGCCCATGTGCACAAGGGCTTGGGCCTGGAGGCGAACGAAGAGGTAATCGGCTACCTGTATGTCGGTACGCCGTTGGGCGAGCCGCGCACGGCGCCGGTGCTGGAAACCGCGCAGTACGTCAGCGCCTGGGGCGAGTGACTATTGGGGCCGCTTTGCGGCTCTTTCGCGGCACAAGGCCGCTCCTACAAGTGTTCGCATTCCTGTAGGAGCGGCCTTGTGCCGCGAAAGGGCTGCAAAGCAGTCCCAGGATTGGTCAGCCAGTAGCACGCTCGCAGGGAAAATCCAGCGTCGCAATGAAGCCGCCCTGCGGGTGGTTGGTCAATACCAGCGCCCCACCATGGCGCTCCGCCGCCTTGCGCGCGATTGCCAACCCCAGCCCATGGCCCGGCGCCTCCTGCCCCGGCGCCCGGAAGAACGGTTCGCCCAGCTGCGCCAAGTGCTCTGCCGCCACTCCCGGCCCATGATCGCGCACGCTCAGCACGATGCGATCTTGCTCGCGCCGGGCATGCACCTCGATCGGCTGGCCGATCGGGTTGAAGCGCAGGGCATTGCGCAGCAGGTTGTCCACCGCCCGTTCGATCAGCGTTGGCCAGCCATGCAGGGTCAGGCCCGGCTGCATTTCCAGGCGTACCTCCTGGTCTGGCGCTGACAGCTGGGCGTCCTTGCGCACGCCGCCCAGCAAGGCATTGAGATCCACCGGCTCGGCATGCGCCTGTTCGGCATCGACCCGGGCCAGCACGAGGATTTCGCTGATCAGGTCCTCCAGACGATCGCATTCGCGGGTCAGGCGCGGCCACAACGCCTGGCGCTGTTCGGCTTCGGCGCGTTCGGCCAGGGCCAGGGCGATGCGCAGCCGCGCCAGCGGTGAGCGCAGCTCATGGGAGACGTCGCGCAGCAGCTGGCGCTGGCTGCCGATCAGGCTTTGCAGGCGTGCGCCCATCTTGTTGAAGTCGTTGGCCAGCACGCCGAATTCGTCGCGGCGCACCGCCAGGCGCGCCAGGCTGTTCTGCTGGTAGCTGGTCTGCCCCAGGTCATGCACGGCGCCGCGCAGGCGGCTCAGCGGGCGGGTGATGGACAGGGTCACCAGCAGGCTGAACAGGGTCAGCACCACCAGGGCTATGCCCAGGGCACTGAGCGGCCAGATCAGGCTCTCGCGGTGCCAGGCCGCCAGCTCCGGGTGAGGGATGCGGTAGATCAGCAGGTAGGTCTCGCCGCTGCCGGGGCTGGTGTATTCCTCGGTCAGGCGGCGCCAGGGCAGGCGTCGTTCGTCATTGTGCTGGCGCGCCTCGAAGGCGGCGGCGCGGCGCGGGAAGGTGCCGGGGACCACAGCCTCGCCGCTGTCGTCGAGCACCTGCACGTCGATCTTGTAGTGGTGCTTGCGTCGTTCGAGGAAGCGCTGGGCCGCCTCGACACCTTCCTGTTCGTAATGCTGCGCCCAGTGGCTGGCCAGGCCGTTCAGCCCGGGATGGCGGCTGAGGATCCAGGTGTCCTGGTTGAGCATGTGCCCGAGCAGGATCGACAGGCCGGCGACCAGGGCTATGGCCAGCCAGAAACTGGCCAGGATGCGCCAGAACAGTGAACGCAAGACGAGCACCTCCGAGGAATGGCGAAAGCCCGGCCCGCTGGAGAGCGAGCCGGGCGTCGGGTTGACAGCTTACTGGGCCTTGGCGGCTTTTTCAGCTTTCCAGGCCTTGAACTCCTGCCACTCGGCCTTGCGTGCGGCGCGTTCCTTCTGCAGGTCGTCGAACTTCTTCTGCTGCTCGGGCTTGAGCAGCGCGCGCACCTGGCTGTCGGTCTTGTCGTGGCTGGCCTTGAGTTCGTCCTTCAGGGCCTTTTGCTCGGCAGCGGGCAGCTTGTCGATGTAGCGCGCGGTGATCTCGCGGCGCTGTTGCATCTGCTCGCCCATCAGCTTGCCGATCTGCTGGCGTTGCTCGCGGCTCAGGTCCAGCTGGGCGAAAGGCGCGTCACCGCGGTGATGCGGGCCGTCATGGCGCGGACCGCCTTCGGGCATGGCCATGGCCACGGTTGGCAGGGCGGCGGCGAACATCAGGGCGATAAGGGTCTTGCGCATGGTGTCTCTCCTTTGAGGGGCCGGTGGTTACCGGATGAGCCCAGTCTAGGGAGATCAAGGTCAAGGGCGGTCAGGCGAGGGTAAAGGCTGGGTAAAGATGAAAGGCGTCGCGGTGCGGATTCTGTAGGAGCGACCTTGTGTCGCGAAAGGGCTGCGCAGCAGCCCCGGGATATCAGCGTTTTTGCAAAGATCGCCGGGGCCGCTTTGCGGCCCTTTCGCGACGCAAGGCCGCTCCTACAGGGTTCTGGTCGCTGTCAGAGACTGTAGTAATAGCCGCGGCTGCGCAGGGCGACGATGCGCGGGCGGCCATCCGGGTGCGGCCCGATCTTCTTGCGCAGGTTGCTGACGTGCATGTCCAGGCTGCGGTCATAGAGCGTGAGCTTGCGGCCCAGGCCGATCTGCGCCAGTTCCTGCTTGTCCAGCGGCTCGCCGGGTTGGCGCAGCAGTGCCTCGAGGATACGGCTTTCGGAGAGGGTGAGGGTCATCTCGCGTTGGTCGATGCTGACCACCCCGCGCACCGGGCTGAAGACCAGGTCGCCGACCTCGACCTGGCTGCTGGGCGCGCTGGGGTGGCTGCGGCGCAGTACTGCGCGCAGGCGGGCGGTGAGCTCGCGCGGGTCGCAGGGCTTGGCCAGGTAGTCGTCGGCACCCAGTTCCAGGCCGAGGATGCGGTCCAGTGGCTCGCCGCGGGCCGAGAGCATCAGCACCGGCAGGTCGGTGTGTTCGCTGCGCAGCTGTTTGAGCAGTTCCAGGCCGCTGCCGTCCGGCAGCATGACGTCCAGAACCACCGCCGCCGGCGCATGGGCAGCCAAGGCCTGGCGCGCGCTCTGGCCGTCATGGCAGGCGCGTACCGCGAACCCTTCCTGGGTCAGCCAGCTGCCGAGCAGCTCGCACAGTTCCTGGTCATCATCAATCAGTAACAGCTCGCTCATGTCTCACTCAATTCAACCATTGACGGCGTCTTCTGTGTCCGCCGCTGGCTAAGATACCGCAGACGGCCGACAACAGTGCAACGACCGAGCCGATCAGGAACCACTGCTGCTGGTCGGTCAGCAGGTGTTGGGGGGCGCTGGCGCCAGCTTGCAGCTCCTTGAGCGCCAGCTTCAGGCGCTGGTTGTCCTGGCGCAGGCGGGTGAGCTGGGCGCTTTCGCGCTCGCTGTCCTGGCGCTGCAATTGCAGGTTCAGCGCGTCGCGCTGCTTCTCGCTTTCTTCCAGGCGCTGTTGCAGCTCGGTGATCCGCGCCCCGGCTTCCAGCGACAACGGCTGCTCGGCCGCGGCGAAAGGGGACAGCAGCAACAGGCAAAGCAACAGGGACATCGGACCTTGACGCATTGGAACTCCTGATTCGAATCGATTCAGGAGGTTGTCGGCCGGTTGTCGGAATTTGTGAATGGTGCCGCGCGGGGGGTAGCTGGGGCGGCCTCGTGGGAGCGGGCGCGCCCCTCAAAAGCCGGTTATGGCAGGACTTGCTTGAACGGCTTGACCACGACCTGGTCGTAAACGCCCGCGGCGATGTAGGGATCGGCATCGGCCCAGGCCTGGGCGGCGGCCAGCGAGTCGAACTCGGCGACGATCAGGCTGCCGCTGAAACCGGCTGCGCCAGGGTCGTTGCTGTCGATGGCCGGGTGCGGCCCGGCCAGTGCCACGCGGCCTTCGGCCTTGAGCTGCTGCAGGCGCTCGATGTGTGCCGGGCGGGCGGCCAGGCGTTTGTCCAGGGAGTTTTCCACGTCGCTGGCGATGATGGCGTAGAGCATGTCAGTCCTTGGGTTTGGAGGTGGAGGGGTCGGCGTCGTGCAGGTGGCGCGAAAGGTAGACGCCCTGAGCCACCAGGAAGATCACGGTCATGCCCAGGCTGCCGAACACCTTGAAGTCGACCCAGATGTCCTGGAAGGTGAAGGCGACGAACAGGTTGGCCGCGCCGCACACCAGGAAGAAACCGATCCAGGCCAGGTTCAGGCGCGTCCAGATGGCCTCCGGCAGGCTCAGGGCGTGGCCCATGATGCGCTTGATCAGCACCCGGTCGCCGATGAAGTGGCTACCGGCGAAGGCCAGGGCGAACAACCAGTTGACCACCGGCGCTTTCCACTTGAGGAAGGTCTCGCTATGGAAGGCCAGGGTCAGGCCGCCGAACACCAGGCAGGCCACCAGGGTCAGCAACTGGCCTTTTTCCAGCTTGCCGTGGCGCAGGAACAGCGCGCCATAGACCACCAGGGAACTGACGATGAGCATCGCCGTGGCGCTGTAGATACCGCCGAACTCGAAGCCGTGGCCGGCGAATTCGACCGGGCGCGGGTCAAGCTTGTAGACGATGAAGAACAGCAGCAGCGGGATGAAATCGATGAATTGTTTCACAGTGGCAGCCAGAAGCGGGATGTGACGGCATAATAACAAACATCGATTCCAGCGAAAGCGCTCCTCCATGAATGTTGATCTGCACTGCCACAGCACGGCCTCCGACGGCGCCTTGTCGCCCACGGCGCTGGTCGCCCGGGCCCATGAGCACGGGGTGCGCACGCTGTCGCTCACCGACCACGACACCATCGACGGTCTGCCCGAGGCGCGCCAGGCCTGCGCCGAACGGGGCATGGCCTGGGTCAGCGGCGTGGAGCTGTCCTGCACCTGGGGCGGCGCCACCATTCATGTGCTGGGTTATGACTTCCCCCTCGATGCCGCGCCATTGCTCGAGGCGATCGACGGCCTGCACCGTGGCCGCTGGCTGCGCGCCGAGGAGATCGACCGCAAGCTGGCGGCCAAGGGCATGCCGGGCGCGCTGCAAGGCGCGCGGGGGGTGCAGCAGGAACTGGGCGACAGCGGCAATGCCCCGGCGCGACCGCATTTTGCCGAGTTCCTGGTGCGCGCCGGCTTCGTCAAGGACCGCGGCGAGGCGTTTCGCAAGTGGTTGGGCGCCGGCAAGCTGGGCGACGTCAAGCTGCACTGGCCGACCCTTGAGGAAACTGTCGCCACCCTGCGCGAGTCCAACGCCTGGGTGAGCCTGGCTCATCCCATGCACTACGATCTGACCCGCAGCAAGCGCAGACGGCTGATTGCCGACTATATTCAGGCTGGAGGGCAGGCACTGGAAGTGGTCAATGGGATGATGCCGCCCGAGCAGGTGGGAACGCTGTCTATCCTCACCCGTGAGTTCGGCCTGCTGGCAAGCGCCGGCAGCGACTTCCACGGCCCCGGCACCTGGGGCGAGATCGGTGCCTACCGGCCATTGCCCGAGGACCTGCCACCCCTGTGGCGCCGATTCCGACATGAACAGCCTATGGCGGTATGAACAGGACGACTACGTGAGCCAATTTTTCCAGATTCATGCGGAGAACCCGCAGGCGCGCCTGATCAAACAGGCTGTCGAGATCATCCGCAAAGGTGGGGTGGTGGTCTATCCGACCGACTCGGCCTATGCCATGGGCTGCCAGATCGGTGACAAGGCTGCCATCGAGCGCGTGCGCCGCCTGCGCCAGCTGGACAAGCACCACAACTTCACCCTGCTGTGCTGTGACCTGTCCGAGATGGGCACCTTCGCCAAGATCGACACGGCAACGTTCCGCCTGCTCAAGGCCCACATTCCGGGCCCGTACACCTTCATCCTCAACGCCACCCGCGAGGTGCCGCGCCTGCTGATGCACGACAAGCGCCGCACCATTGGCCTGCGCGTGCCGTCCAACCCCATCGTCCTGGCCCTGCTCGAGGAGCTGGGCGAACCGCTGATGAGTGTCAGCCTCATTCTGCCAGGCGACGAGGAGCCGATGACCGACCCCTACGAGATCCGCCAGCGCCTGGAGCACCATGTCGATCTGATCATCGACGGCGGCTTCGGCGACCTGAAGGCCTCGACCGTCATCGACCTGTCCGGTGACGAGCCCGAGCTTATCCGTGAAGGCTGCGGGGATCCGACGCCATTCCTGGTCAACGCGTGAGCCAGGTACAAGCCCCCGAGGCGCCGGTCACAGAGGTGCAGACGCCGTTCCAGCTGCAACTGGCCCTGGTCTACGGCGAAGCCCTGACCGAGATGCCGGTCGACCTGTATATCCCGCCGGATGCCCTGGAAGTCTTCCTCGAAGCCTTCGAAGGCCCGCTGGACCTGTTGCTGTACCTGATCCGCAAGCAGAACGTGGACATTCTCGACATCCCCGTGGCCGAGATCACTCGCCAGTACATGAGCTATGTCGAGCTGATGAAGAGCGTGCGCCTGGAGCTGGCGGCCGAGTACCTGGTGATGGCCGCCATGCTTGCCGAGATCAAGTCGCGCATGCTGCTGCCGCGTTCCGGCGAGGTCGAGGAGGAGGAGGGCGACCCGCGCGCCGAACTGATTCGCCGGCTGCAGGAGTACGAGCGGTTCAAGGCCGCCGCCGAAGGTATCGATGAGTTGCCCAGGGTCGGACGCGAAATCGTCGTGCCGCGCCTGGAGGCTCCGCAGGCCAGGGTGCGCAAGTTGTTGCCCGAGGTGGCGCTGGAAGAGATCCTGCTGTCCATGGCCGAGGTCATGCGCCGCAACGACCTGTTCGAGAGCCACCAGATCACCCGCGAGGTGCTGTCGACCCGCGAACGTATGAGCGAAGTGCTCGAACGCCTCAAAGGGGGCGCCTTCGTGCCCTTCGTCGAGCTGTTCACCCGCGAGGAGGGCAAGCTCGGTGTGGTGGTGACCTTCATGGCGATTCTCGAGCTGGTGAAGGAATCCTTGATCGAACTGGTGCAGAATGAGCCCTTCGCCCCGATTCACGTCCGTGCCCGGGCAGAATGACCTGACAACTACCGATGAATCTGAACGAACCCCGTGAACTGGCGTCGCTGATCGAGGCCTTCCTGCTTGCCTCTGGCAAGCCGCAATCCCTCGAACGCCTGTATGAGCTGTTCGAGGAGGCCGAGCGCCCGGCCCCCGCTGTTTTCAAGAAGGCCCTGGAGGTGCTGGGCAAGTCCTGCAACGGCCGCGCCTTCGAGCTCAAGGAAGTAGCGACCGGCTATCGCCTGCAGATCCGCGAGGACTACGCACCCTGGGTCGGCCGCCTCTGGGAGGAGCGTCCGCAGCGCTATTCCCGCGCGCTGCTGGAAACCATGGCGCTGATCGCCTACCGCCAGCCGATCACCCGTGGCGAGATCGAGGACGTGCGTGGCGTGGCGGTCAACAGCAACATCATCAAGACGCTCATGGAGCGCGAGTGGATCCGCATCGTCGGCTACCGCGAGGTACCGGGGCGCCCGGCTATGTTCGCCACCACCAAGGCGTTTCTCGATCACTTCAACCTCAAGAGCCTCGACGAGCTGCCGGCCTTGGCCGAACTGCGCGAGATGGAACTGGAGCCCGTGCTTGACCCGGACGAGGCGCCGGTACCGGCGCATTTGCAGGCGTTGGCCGATGCCAGCCTGGGCGAGGAGGGCGCGGAACAGGCGCCCAAGGACGAGACCAGCTTCCGCTCGCTGCTGGTGGAACTGGATGCGATGGAAGACGGGCTCAAGACCGATTTCGATGATTTGCGCGATGAGGCGCAGGCGCCTGAGACCGAGCCGAAAGTCTAGGGGATGCGATCGCCACCTTTGGGCGGAATCTGCGGGCCTTTGGCGAAAAACCTTCTACCCTCCAGATGCGTTAGTCTGCCGAACCGCGTATGATGCGCGCCCGCTTTCACTACTACACCGGGAGGTGCCCAGATGAGTGACCAAGATCTGCAAGACCAACAACCCACCCCGCCATCCGGCGAAAAGCTGCAGAAGGTGCTGGCGCGCATTGGCGTCGGTTCGCGCCGTGACGTCGAGGCCTGGATCAGCCAGGGTCGTATCAAGGTCAACGGCGTCGAGGCCACCCTCGGCCTGCGCGTCGACCTGCACGACGCCATTACCGTCGATGGCAAGCTGATCAAGCGCGTCGAGTCCGCCGAGGCGACCCGTCGGGTGATCATGTACAACAAGCCCGACGGTGAAATCTGCACCCGCGACGACCCGGAAGGCCGCCCGACCGTGTTCGACCGCCTGCCGCGCCCGAAAGAGGGGCGCTGGATCAACATCGGTCGCCTGGACATCAACACCACCGGCCTGCTGTTGTTCACCACCGATGGCGAACTGGCCAACCGCCTGATGCACCCGTCATACGAGATGGACCGTGAATACGCGGTGCGTGTGCGTGGCGAGGTCGATGACGACATGGTCGATCGCCTCAAGGCTGGGGTGATGCTCGAGGACGGCCCAGCCAAGTTCACCGACATCCAGAAGGCGCCGGGCGGTGAAGGTTTCAACCACTGGTACCACTGCGTGGTGATGGAAGGCCGCAACCGTGAAGTGCGGCGCCTGTGGGAGTCCCAGGGCGTGGTGGTCAGCCGCCTGAAGCGCGTGCGTTTTGGCCCGGTGTTCCTCAACTCCGACCTGCCGATGGGCCGCTGGCGCGAAATGAGCCAGGGCGAGATCGATATCCTGGCCGCCGAAGTCGGCCTGCAGCCGGTGGCGCTGCCAGAGATGAAGCTCAAGGCCAAGGACAAGCTCGAGCGCCTGCAGCGCAAGTCGACCCGTCCGCTGGGCCGTGGCGAGCGTGTGCGCAGCTTGCGCCCGGCTGCCGAAGGCCAGGGCGAGCGTCCGGCCCGTGCGCCGCGTGAAGACGCCGCGCCACGCAAGGGTAGCCGCGGTAGCGCGGTGGCTGAGCGGCCGAGCGAGATGCGCAAGCGCCCGGCGCGTCCAGACGGCGATAAGCCGGCGGGGCGTGGCCGGGGGCGCGAGAAGCCGCGCGGCTGATCGCTCTCGGTGTTGCCAAAGCCAGCCCTTCGGGCTGGCTTTTTTGTGCGCGAGTGCGCGATCTGCCCCGGCCCCGTAGGGGCCAGCCTTGCTGGCGAAGCAGGCGACGCGAAGGATGGCACCGGCTGCGCTGGTGTTCGCCGGCAAAGCCGGCTCCTACGCTGTTC
>NZ_JBMDJI010000032.1:0-49951 GCF_057809115.1 Pseudomonas sp. FG47 | reverse complement strand
GGGAAGTGTCAACCATGTCTCCGTACACGTGTCCACCATGTGTCCGGTCTCTACAGATCCTTCAAAAAGGGACCCGCCGTAAGGGCGGAAAGGTGACTATGCGTCGACATCACAAATGAATGCACACAAAACAACCAAAACCAACAACTAACCAACTAACCAACTAACCAAAACATGATCACTAAAATCAAAACGCCAGGAACTTCCTAAAGCCCCTGACGCCAGCCAGCATTTAGCCAAACGGCCGCAACCCCTGCTTCATCCCAAACAGAAACAACAACAGATCATGGTCCGGCTGAGCCCGCGCCTGATCAGCCTTAGCCACCCGCGGCAGCGGGCACAACCCACCGACCTCGGCCTTGCTGAACACGGTCGGGCGAGGCTGCTCCCAGGCCGCCGCCGCCGCGGTGGTCACCGCCAACGCCGCCACCAGGAACAAAGCTCGAGCGATTTCTAGTTTCATTGCTCTAACCCTTTGACAGCGCTGCCAAACGCCATCTGGTAAAAATAGAGCAACATCTGCCATTGCGCGTCATTGAACGACGAATGGCGGCGCAGTTGGCGCAGGTCGTTGTACGCCGCGCGCTGGCAACTGATCCGCCGCCGGCATTTCTCCAGATCGAGCAACGCCACCTCGACCCGCGCCTGCTCCCCGTCGCCCATCACCTTGACGAACACATGCTTGCCGTACAGGCAGCCATGTTGCCAATGGCCCAGGTGCATACGCGCCAGGTTGTCCGCCAAGTCCTTGAGCATGCGCTCGTGAACCGCCTGCGGATATCGCTCGCGGGCACCCTCGGCATGCCAGGTATCAAGATCGACGAACCCCTCGAGCGCCTCGCTCACCAGCAATGCGCGCCATTGATGATCGGCATCGCGCTCGGCGCCGGCATAGACGATGCGCGGCACCCGCACACCCAACTGCTCGAAGCTGTGCAATGCATCGAGTTCGCGCAACACCGTGGGCCGGCCGAACGGGTGCAGCAGGCTGCGATAGATATGCCCCACCTGACGCTTGGCATACAGCATGTGGCCATGGTCATCGCTCAGGCGCTGCACACCACTCTCGCCACCGCGGCGCTGGTTAGGTTCCTCGACCCACTCCCCCTGCTGCTGCCAGTAATACTCGAACTGCCTGGATTCTTTCTGGACTACCGCCATCAATCTCTACCCCTTGCGCAATACATACACTCGCCACATGGCATAGAACGGCAGGAAGTCGAGACGTTCCTGAATCCTGAAGCCAGCAGAGGAAAATTCTTCTTCAACTGTAGCCGCTGGTAACACAAACCGGTTCTGATAGCTGCCCTGCGCTGCCTGGGCACCACGGCGAACCTCCAGCTTGCGACGTCGCCAAGCCTTGAAATTACCATCCACCCACAGTGACAGAATTACACTGTCACGACTAACTCTTTGAAATTCTGAAAGAATTGTTCTGCGATGGGCTGGATCACCAATGTGATGGAACAGCCGCATACAAAAAATGCTGTCGACTGCGTTATCCGGCAGATCAATCGCGAAAGCGGAAGTCTGCAAGGGGCGTACCCGCGCCACCACCTCTGGCGGTTGTGCCGTACAGGCTGTCTCGATCATCGCGGCAGAGTTGTCCGCCCCGATGATCACCCGGTTGGGTTTCTCCGCCAGCAGCGGCCAGAAACGGCCAGCACCGCACGGAAGGTCAAGCACCAGCCCCGGTTCCCCGGCCAGCGCCAAGGCACGCCGGGCCAACTGCTCGTCGCGCAGGTGAGAAAGGCGACGGGCCAGGCCATCCTGGTGCTTGAGGAAGTACTCACGGGCATGGTCCCGGTCGTACTTCTGCGAGAACGCAAGTTTGATGGGGCTACGCATTGAACATCTCCTGACTCCAGTGCGCCACACCTTAGGCAGGCAAGCGTTGGCGTCAGGTCATGTCGATGTGAAAAATCTGTCAGAACAAGCCGCAGATGTTACCGAACGTTAATCCGGATCCAAGACGCCGTCGCGGCCCTCGCTGTCCTGCACCACCGGTTTACCCTGGCTCAGGTCTACCTGGAAGCGGCAGCCATGGGGCAGCGTCGCGGTGAGGGTCACTCGCCAGCCCTGGTCGTCGCAGATCCGCTGCACCAGCGACAGGCCAAGGCCCAGGCCTTCGCCACGGCGCTCGTCCCCCCGCACGAAGGGCCGGAACATGGCCTCGCGCTGCTCCTCGGGAATGCCCACGCCGCTGTCCTCGACACTGAACCCATTGGCCTCCAGGCTCAGGCGGATGTAACCACCATCGGTATAGTGGGCGGCGTTGCGTAGCAGGTTGCCCATCACCGATTGCAGGAAGGTGGCGTTGTACAGCACCGGGCTGGCATTCGCTCGACCGTCGTAGTGCAGCACCAGGCCCTTCTGTTCGATGGTGTCGCGCCACACGCCGATCAAGTCGTCGCCCACCTCGCGCAGGGTCGCACGCGAGGCCACCGCGCCCTCGTCGCGCTGGGCCCGCGCTAGCATCAGGAAGGTCTTGACCAGTTCGCGCATCTCCTCGGTCGCCCGGGCAATCCGCTCGACCTGGCTACGCGCGCGGCTCTGCAGGTTGGGGTTCTCCATCAACAGCTCGCACGAGGTGGCCAGCACCATCAAGGGCGTGCGCAGCTCGTGGCTGACGTCGCTGGTGAACAGGCGCTCGCGGGTCAGGGCATCACGCAGGCGCCCAAGGGTATCGTCGAAGGCCACCGCCAACTGGCCAACCTCGTCCGCGGCATAGTCCGGCGCCAGCGGCGGCGCCAGGCCCAGCAACTGGTCGCGATGACGCACCTGGCGCGCCAGGCGAATCACCGGCGCCATCACCCGCCGCGCCAGCAACCATCCGAGTATCACCGCCAGGGCCAGGCTGAGCACGAAGCCCACCACCACCACGGCGAACAGCACCCGCTCGCGCTCCTCGAAGTCGCTCTGGTCCTGCAACAGCACATAGCGCCGGCCATCGACGATCTCGACCATGGCGTGGTACGACAACTGGTCGCGGAACACCTCGTGAAAGCCAACGTCCAGGTGGCGCAGGTCCTTGGGCAGTTCGAAGTCGTCGCGCCCGCCGCTGAAGTAGAACAGCTGGTCGGGGCGCGGCCGGTGGCTCCAGTCGCTGACGCTGTCCATGCGCAGCAGGCGCTGCAGGTCACCGCCCAGTACCGACGAGATCAGCCGCTCCTCGACCAGGTGCACCGTGGCGACGATGCCGAAGGCGAAGGCCCCGGCGACCAGCGCGCTCATCAGCGCAAAGGCGATGATGATGCGCTGGGCAAGGCTCTGTCTAAACTCCATCGCGGCCCTCGGCGAGGCGATAGCCGACGCCATGGACGGTATGCAGCAGGGGCTTTTCGAACGGCTTGTCGATCACCTGGCGCAACTGGTGGACATGGCTACGCAGGCTGTCGCTGTCCGGGCAGTCATCGCCCCACAGGGCTTCTTCCAACACCTCACGGCGCAGCACATGGGGGCTTTTCTGCATCAGCACGGCAAGCAACTTGAGGCCAACCGGGTTGAGCTTGAGCAGGCGGCCCTGGCGGGTGACTTCCAAGGTATCGAGGTCGTAGCTCAGGTCGGCGACCTGCAGCGTGCGCCGCCCGCCGCCCTGGGCACGGCGCAACACCGCTTCAATGCGCGCGGCCAGCTCCGAGAGCGCGAATGGCTTGAGCAGGTAGTCGTCGGCCCCGGAACGGAAACCCTGCAGGCGGTCATCCAACTGGTCGCGAGCAGTGAGCATGATCACCGGTGTATCGCGACGGGCGTCCTCGCGCAGGCGCTTGCACAGCGTGTAACCATCGATGCCCGGCAGCATGATGTCGAGCACGATCAGGTCATAGTGCTCGGTGGCGGCCAGGTGCAGGCCGGACAGGCCGTCCTGGGCGCAGTCGACGGTATAGCCCTTCATGCCGAGGTAGTCGGCCAGGTTGGCGAGGATATCGCGGTTGTCTTCAACCAAAAGAATGCGCATCGAGGTCTCCTGTGCGGCGCTTCGCAGTGCGCGGCAGGCGCAGCTTAAGGCCATCGCCCGCGTGGTGCCAGCCCTGGGGCGAATTCAGCGAACTTGACAGTTTTTTCACTGATCCTTCACGGACACAGGATAGCGGGCGCAGGACAATGCCCAGTCATTTTCACACCCGTCCCCCACCCGCTGGAGTCACCATGCAGGCAACTGTCCACCCTCGCCCGATCAACCCGTGGCTGTACCTGGGCATCCCTTTCGTCACCGCCGTGGCACTGGTCCTGCTGGAATGGACCTCGCTGGACATGGACCTGGCCAGGCTGTTCTACAACCCGGTGGCCGGCGAATTCATCGGCCGCCACAGCTACCTGCTGGAGACCATCCTGCATGACCGGGTCAAGCAAGGCGTGATCGTGCTCGGCGTGCTGAGTATCGCCGCACTTGCCCTGAGTTTTTGCTGGCAGCGCCTGTATGGCTGGCGACGGGAACTGGGCTGCCTGGTACTGGCGTTGGGGCTGTCCACCGCGTTCGTAACCCCACTCAAGCAACTGACCCAGGTGCAATGCCCCTGGAGCCTGACCCAGTTCGGTGGCAAGGAAACCTACAGCAAGCTGCTCGAACCCCGGCCGCCCACCGACAAGCCAGGCTTGTGCTGGCCGGGTGGCCACGCGACGACCGGGTTCTGCCTGTTTGCGCTGTTCTTCGTGCTGCGCGACCGTAAGCCGCGGCTGGCGCGGGCGGCGTTGTTGCTCGCGTTCGTGGCGGGCTCGGTGTTGTCGTTGGGACGGATGATGCAGGGGGCGCACTTCTTGTCGCACAACGTGTGGACGGCAGTGTTCTGCTGGTTGATCGGCCTTGGGTCGTATTACCTGGTGCTGTATCGCCGGGGCCGGGCGCAAGCGCCAGCCGGCGAGCGCAGCATGGCCTGAGCCAGGGGCCGCCTTGCCGCCCCACTGGCCTCGAGACAAACGAAAAAGCCCCGGCTCTCGCGAGCCGGGGCTTTTCCTTGGTGCAGGGGGTAAGGCTGGCTTACATCATGCCGCCCATGCCACCCATGCCGCCCATGTCAGGCATGCCGCCAGCAGCTGGCTTGTCTTCCGGCAGGTCGGCAACCATGGCTTCGGTGGTGATCATCAGACCGCCGATCGAAGCTGCGGCTTGCAGGGCCGAACGGGTGACCTTGGCTGGGTCCAGGATGCCCATCTCGATCATGTCACCGTATTCGCCGGTAGCGGCGTTGTAACCGAAGTTGCCCGAACCTTGCTTGACCTTGTCAGCGACAACGCTTGGCTCGTCGCCGGCGTTGGCAGTGATCTGGCGCAGCGGGGCTTCGACGGCGCGGCGCAGCAGGGCGATACCGACGTTCTGGTCTTCGTTGTCGCCTTTGAGCTCAACGATGGCAGCCAGGGCGCGCACCAGGGCAACACCACCGCCAGGTACCACGCCTTCTTCGACGGCAGCACGGGTCGCGTGCAGGGCGTCTTCGACGCGGGCTTTCTTCTCTTTCATCTCGACTTCGGTGCCGGCACCGACCTTGATCACGGCAACACCGCCAGCCAGCTTGGCCAGACGCTCTTGCAGCTTCTCACGGTCGTAGTCCGAAGTGGTGTCGGCAACCTGGGCGCGGATCTGGGTGACGCGAGCCTGGATGTCGGATTCTTGGCCAGCACCGTCGATGATGGTGGTGTTTTCCTTGGACAGGATCACGCGCTTGGCGTTACCCAGGTGCTCCAGGGTGGCGGTTTCCAGGGACAGGCCGATCTCTTCGGAGATCACGGTGGCGCCGGTCAGGACGGCGATGTCCTGCAGCATGGCCTTGCGGCGATCGCCGAAGCCAGGGGCCTTGACGGCGGCAACCTTGACGATGCCACGCATGTTGTTGACCACCAAGGTAGCCAGGGCTTCGCCCTCGACGTCCTCGGCAACGATCAGCAGCGGACGGCCGGCCTTGGCAACGGCTTCCAGTACTGGCAGCAGCTCGCGGATGTTGGAGATCTTCTTGTCGACCAGCAGCAGCAGCGCGCCTTCGAGCTCAGCCACCATGGTGTCCGGCTTGTTGACGAAGTACGGCGACAGGTAGCCGCGGTCGAACTGCATGCCTTCGACGACGGACAGTTCGTTTTCCAGGCCCGAGCCTTCTTCGACGGTGATCACGCCTTCTTTACCGACTTTTTCCATGGCTTCGGCGATGATTTCACCGATGGAGTTGTCGGAGTTGGCGGAGATGGTGCCTACCTGGGCGATGGCCTTGGAGTCGGCGCATGGCTTGGACAGGTTCTTCAGCTCGGCGACGACGGCGGCGGTGGCCTTGTCGATGCCGCGCTTGAGGTCCATCGGGTTCATGCCGGCAGCGACGGCCTTCAGGCCTTCGTTGACGATGGCCTGGGCCAGAACGGTGGCGGTGGTGGTGCCGTCACCGGCAGCATCGTTGGCCTTGGAAGCGACTTCCTTGACCAGCTGGGCGCCCATGTTCTCGAAGGCGTCTTTCAGCTCGATTTCTTTGGCGACGGAAACACCGTCCTTGGTGATGGTCGGCGCGCCGAAGCTCTTGGCCAGAACCACGTTACGGCCTTTCGGGCCGAGGGTCGCTTTTACCGCGTCAGCCAGAACGTTGACACCAACCAGCATTTTCTTACGAGCGGAATCGCCGAATTTTACGTCTTTAGCAGCCATGATCGTTTAATCCTTGGAATTCTTTGGAGTAACGGGAAGTCGGGGAAATCAGCCTTCGATAACGGCGAGGATTTCGTTCTCGGCCATGACCAGCAGGTCTTCGCCATCGACTTTCACGGTGTTGCTGCCCGAGTAAGGGCCGAAAACCACTTTGTCACCCACTTTCACGGCCAGCGCGCGCACTTCGCCGTTGTCCAGGATGCGACCGGTGCCGACGGCGACGACTTCGCCGCGGTTTGGTTTTTCAGCGGCCGAACCCGGCAGGACGATACCGCCAGCGGTTTTCGATTCTTCTTCGCTGCGGCGGATAACGACGCGGTCATGCAGAGGACGAAGCTTCATTGTCGATCTCTCCCAAATAGTGGTTTTCATCGGCCGGTGTCGACACCGGCAGGTTGATACGGTCCGGCGTTGCCGGGAGTGGCCCGCGACGGGCGAACCACGTGTGTCATGCCTGGTGTCACCACCAGAAACCTTGCGGTGACCACATACATGAGGCCGACAAAATTGATTACAAGGCTTGATAGGGAATTTTTTTTACCTGGCCTTTCAAGGCCGATGTGGCCGCCGGCTTGCCCCGCGATGCGGCAAGCCACAGCACTGGACGCCGTTACTTGTCACGACGCTCGTACTCGCCCTCGATCACATTGGGGCGATGGCCACCATCACGCGGTTGCGCCTGGTACGGATCATCCTGGAAGGCTCGTTGGCGCAGGGCCTGCTCCTCGGCACGGCGGCGCATATTCGCCGCCACCAGGCGCCGGGTGAACGGCAACAGGCACAGCAGGCCCAACACGTCGCTGATGAAGCCTGGCAGCAGCAGCAGGCCGCCACCGACCGCCAGCATCAGGCCCTGGAACATGTCCTCGGCGGGCAGTTCGCCACGCTGCAGGCTTTCCCGGGCACGCAAGGCGGTGGCCAGGCCAGCCACGCGCATCACCAGCACACCCAGGGCGGAACCGGCGATGATCAGTAGCAGCGCCGGAAAGAAACCGATGGCGGCGCTGACCTTGACGAAGACGAACAGCTCCAGCACAGGGAAGAGTAGAAACAGCAGTAGAAAAGCACGCATCAAGCATTCCTCGATGGAAGAGAATCTTCCTGTAAGACCATCAGATGGATGCCCTGCTGCCGATTTTCAACCCTCGACCGCCGCCGCCACTGGCCACTGGTCAGCGCGGGCCAGCAGTACCAAGGCCTCGCGGACTTGTGTCGGCGTGTTGCAAGTTTCAGGAAACGCCAGCCAGTGAACGCCCTGGCCGATGCGCAGGTGCATGCCTTCACTGTCGATACCGACCAGTTCGGCAGGCACGCTACGCGGCAGCCCGGTCAGCTCGACGTAGTGGGCAATGGCATTGGCGTGGTCGCTGTTCATGTGCGCGATCATGCTCGCCTCGGCGGAGCCGGCAAACGGGTTGGCCAGGGTCACCTGGTCGAGCCAGTGGATCGCACCGAACCCGCCAATGTAGCGGTGACGCACCGGTTGCAGCACCCAGAAGTCGAAATCGTGGGCCTTGTGATAATTCGCCGACTCGGGAAAGTAACGATAGTAGCGCGCCGCGGCCGCTTCGATGGCGGGCTCGTCGCTGAGCTTGTGGGCCTCGGCCATCACCGTCAGGCGCCCGACGGCCTGCACATCTTCTGCTTCGCGCTCGCCCACCAGCATCGAGCACTTGGGATCCTTGAGCAGGTTATGGGTGTGCTGGGCAATGCGGCTGATAAGGATCAGCGGATGGCCCTCGGCATCCAGGCAGTAGGGCACCACCGAGCCAAAAGGAAAGCCGGGCATCGACTTGGAGTGGGTCGAGAGGACACCGCGATACTCCTTGAGCAGCAGTTCCCGGGCGGGGCGAAGGGCGTTGGTACTCACGGGTGTGGGCTCCTGGCGGCGGACTGGATGAGTGACAAGATAAGCATTATCACCCGCTGCCGCCACTAGGTATGCTGCGCAGGCCTGGAGCTACGCATATCCCTGTAGGAGCGGCCTTGTGTCGCGAAAGGGCTGCGCAGCAGCCCCAGGATCTCAGCGACGAGGCAGACATCGTCGGGGCCGCTTTGCGGCCCTATCGCGACACAAGGCCGCTCCTACAAAGGGCACGCATAGCGCCTGCAGGATCGTCTTACCAGGTAACACCGAATCCGGCGGTATACCGCGTCTTGTCCAGGTCGCTGTCACGCGTGCCCCTGATAACGTCCTTTTCGGCCTTGAGGTTCAACGACGCCCACTCGGTCACCTTGTAACGCAGCCCCAACTCGGCATCCAGCGAGTAGTCGGCGACACTGCTAAACGGCCTGCCGAACTCGCCATTGGTGAAGAACTCGACCTTCTTGCCAATCAGGTAACGGTTGTAATCCCACTTCACCGCGGCGGCATAGAAGTTGTCCTGGCGACCATCCCGGTACTCGAAATCGGTGCGATTGATCAGCGAGCCCAGCGAGAACGCGCCCAGTTCGTCATCCCAGAACTGATAGCCCGGGCCGGTACCGAGGGTGCGTTGGCGGGCCAGGTCCTCGATATGATCGCGCTTGTATTCCAACCGCCCCTGCCAGAACCACTTATCGGTGATGAAGCGGTCCAGGGCGTACTCGGCGCTCCAGTTATTGGTGGTGGTGACGTCATCCTTGGTCTCGCGGTTGTACTCGCCTTCGGCGTTGTGCCGCCAGCGCCCGTGGCGGGCGGTGGTCTTGAAACTGACGTCATAGTCGTCGGTATTGTTCTCGGCGCGCTTGTAGTCCATCGCCACATCGACATTGCCTTTCCACAGGAAGTCCTCAAGCAGCGGTCGCGGTTTCATGATCTGCTCGATGCTGGCCAATTCGACGGTCTTCGGCGCCTCGCCATTGGCCAAGGTCACCTTGCCCGGCTCGGCGGCCTTGAGCGACTTGGCTTTTTCGCCACTGTAGGCATCCTGCTTGACCAGCAGCTCCTGGTCGCTCTCCAGGGTCTGCACCTGCTTCCAGTCCAGGGCGATGGAGCCTCCATAAGGGGTTTCCAACAGCAACTTGCCGCCGTCGAAGACTTTGATCTTGCCGCTCAGGCGGTCACCGTTCTTCATCCACACGGTGTCAGCGAGCGCTGGGGCGCACAGGGAAACGGCAACGAGGCACAGCAGGGTTCTAGAATACATAAATGCAATACGGGTTCGATTCGACGAAAAAGCCGGGCATTATCCAGATACCCCGGCCCTGAGCAAGGACAGACCCACCTCATGTCGATGAGTTCCACTCGCATTTACCCAAACCGCCTGTCCGGTTTCATCCACAGGCCAGGGGCGCCGTGATGCCCACGCCACTAGCACCACCTCCAGCAGACGCACAGGCCCGACGAATGGCGCTGTACTCGGTGCTGGGCCAAGTCCCCAGCGGCAAGGTGGTAAGCTACGGCCAGCTGGCCGAGCTGGCCGGCCTTGGCCGCGCGGCGCGCTGGGTTGGCCGTACCCTGGGGCAGCTGCCTGGCGACACCCGCCTGCCCTGGCATCGCGTGCTCGGCGCTGGTGGCCGGCTGAGCCTGGCGCTGGGCACACCCTCGGGCGACGAACAACGCGCCCGCTTGCGCGCAGAAGGCGTGAATGTGGCCAATAATCGTGTGGATATGGCGCGCCATGGCTGGCGCCCGATGGAGCACAGCGGTTAGAGTGCGCGCTTTGTTTTCGCAAACCTTGAGGCAGATGTTGGCCCATGCCCCGTAAAACCTGGCGCGCTGCGCTCGCTGCCTATGCCAGCCCGTCAACCCTGGTGCTTTTGCTGCTCGGATTCGCCGCCGGCATGCCGTACATGCTGGTGTTCTCGACCCTCTCGGTATGGCTGCGCGAGGCGGGTGTCGCGCGTGAAACCATCGGATATGCCAGCCTGATCGGCCTGGCCTACGCCTTCAAGTGGGTGTGGTCGCCGCTGCTCGACCAGTGGCGCCTGCCGCTGCTCGGCGGCATGGGCCGACGCCGCTCCTGGTTGCTGCTGTCGCAAGTGCTGGTGGTACTTGGCCTGATCGGCATGGGCTTCTGCGACCCGCAAAAGCACCTGTCGTGGCTGATCGCCCTGGCTGTGCTGGTGGCCTTCGCCTCGGCCACCCAGGATATCGCGGTCGACGCCTACCGCCTGGAGATCGCCGATGACCAGCGCCAGGCCGCCCTGGCTGCCAGCTACATGGCCGGTTATCGGGTCGCCGCACTGCTTGCCACAGCCGGCGCGCTGTTCTTTGCCGAGTGGTTCGGCTCCACCGGTTTCAGCTACCTGCATGAAGCCTGGACCGGCACCTACGTGCTGTTTGGCGTGTTGATGCTGCCCGCCGTCTTCACCACCCTGGTGATGCGCGAACCGCCAGTGCCCCTGCGCACCCAACTGTCGGCCGCACGCTATGGGCTGACGCACCAACTGGCCTCGGTGTTCGTGCTGATCATCCTGCTGGTTTCGGTGCCGGCCAGCTTCACCCAGATGTTCAACACCGACTGGGCCAGCGTGGTCTTCGGCGACGCGACCATGCTCGACCTGTTGCTCGAGGACCGCGCCTTCCTGCGCCTGATCCTCTACGTGCTGCTGACCTGGGCTTGCCTGTCGTCCCTGGGCCGCCGCGGCCTGGCGCCGGTGCTCACGCCGGTCAACGACTTCATCATGCGTTACCGCTGGCAGGCATTGCTGCTGCTCGGGCTGATCGCCACCTACCGGATGTCCGACACGGTGATGGGCGTGATGGCCAACGTGTTCTATATCGACATGGGCTTCACCAAGGACCAGATCGCCAGCGTCAGCAAGATCTTCGGCCTGATCATGACCCTGGTCGGCGCCGGCGCCGGCGGCCTGCTGATCGTGCGCTTCGGCATCCTGCCGATCCTGTTCATCGGCGGCGCGGCCTCGGCGGCCACCAACATCCTGTTCCTGATGCTGGCCGACATGGGCCCGAACCTGGAAATGCTGGTGGTGACCATTTCGCTGGACAACTTCAGCTCAGGCCTGGCCACCTCGGCGTTCGTCGCCTACCTGTCGAGCCTGACCAACCTGAAGTTCTCGGCCACCCAATACGCCCTGCTCAGCTCGATCATGCTGTTGTTGCCGCGCCTGATCGGCGGCTACTCAGGGGTGATGGTGGAGAAGTTCGGCTATCACGATTTCTTCCTGATCACCGCCCTGCTGGGCGTGCCGACACTGATCTTGATCGCCCTGCACTGGCGCCAGGAGGCCGGCCGGGGAAAGCCGGTGCCGGTGAGTAACTCTGCCGCCGAGCAACCCTGAACCGTAGGAGCGGCCTTGTGCCGCGAAAGGGCCGCATAGCGGCCCCGGCAATCAGAGCCTCCAACATGACTATTGCCGGGGGCGCGCTGCGCCCCTTTCGCGGCACAAGGCCGCTCCTGCAGGACTCGGGTTTACTGAGTGACAGCCCCTTCCCCGAAACGCCTGCCCACCACGAACCACAAGGGCAACAGCGCCAGCGCCCCTGCCACACCCGCGGCGACGGCGAAGTGCAGCAGGCTCGCCCCGGCGCCAAGCATCGCCAGCACCACGCCGCCCAGCCCCAGCAGCGCGATGGTGATCATGCCCAGCATGGCCGACACCAGGCCCTTGCTCTGTTCGCTGGAGAACAGCGTCATGCGGTACAGCACGGCGTTAGCCACGCCCAGACCCAGGGCATACAGCGACATGCCCGCCACCACGCTGGTCACCGACGACCAGCACCAGGTGGCCAGGACCATCAGCCCCAGCCCCGCCAGGTACGGCCATAGCGCGCCGCGCACCAGCGCCGGCAACGGATAGCGATCGGCGATACGGTTGATGATCAGGTTGCCGAGGATCAGCCCGGCGAATACCGGCAACTGCCACAACGCATAGTCCATCGTGCTCAGGCCCTCGTCGTGGATCAGCAGCACCGGCGACAGGCCGATCCAACCGATCAGTGGCAACCCCACCAGACCCAGCGCCGCGCTACCTGCAACGAAACGCCGGTTGCCCAGCAACTGGGCATAGCCGGCCAGCAGTGGCATCAGGTGAATCGGCGTGAACGCCAGGCGCGAGCCATCGCGGCGCTCCACGCCGAGGGTCTCTGGCATCAGGCGGTACAGCAGCCCCCAGCACAGTACCGCGCCCAGGGCGAAAGCGACGAACAGCCAGCGCCAGTCCAGCCATTGCAGCATCAAGGTACCCACCAATGGGCCGAGCAACGGCGACAGCAGCGCGATGTTGGCCAGCAAAGCCATCATGCGCACGGCGTCGGCCTCGCTGAAGGCCTCGTTGAGCGCCGGGTAGCTGACCGTGACCACGAAGCCCAGGCCGATGCCTTGTAGCAGACGCAGCAGGTTGAACAGGCCAATATCCTGAACCCAGAAGGTAGCCAGGCAGGCCAGCCCGAAGAACAGGCAGCCCGCCAGCAACATCGGGCGCCGGCCAAATCGATCGGCCAGGGGGCCGATCAGCCATTGCAGCACCACGCCACCGAGCAGGTAGAGGTTCAGTGCGTGGGGGATGTATTCGGGGCTGGCCCGCAAGTCACCGACCACCACTGGCATGGCGGGCATCACGGCGTCACTGGCCAGGTAGGTCAGCAGTTCGAATAGCGCCAGGGTCAAGCCGAACAGCAAGGCGCGCAGAGGGGTGATATACAACAGAGGCTTCATGGCGGGCATCAGGTATTGAGGGCGGGGTCAGGCTATATGCCAGATTTGACAGTGCCTGTGCTGTGAACAAGTGTAAGGGCACGAAAAGCAACATGGGGTAAGCCCATCCCCACAAGATTGTAGGAACAGGCTTACCCCACGATGAACAGCGAGGGTGACGAAGCGGATTACTGCACCGCGCTCTCCTGCACCACGCGGATGACCCGCTGCGGGAACGGAATGTCGATGCCTTCGGCCTTGAGCCGGTCACGGGCATGCTCATTGAGCATGAACAGCACGTCCCAGTAGTCGGCAGTCTTGGTCCAGATACGCAGCGACACGGTGATCGAGCTGTCGCCCAGGGTCGAGATCACTGCTTGCGGCGCCGGGTCCTGCAGCACGCGTGGGTCTTGCGCCAGCTCCAGCAGCACGTTGCGCGCCTTCTGCAGGTCGGCATCGTAGTCCACCCCCACATCGAACACGACCTTGCGGGTCGGCTGGCGATTGGTGTTGGTGATGATGCCGTTGGACAGCGCGCCGTTGGGCATGATCACCGTCTTGTTGTCACCGGTGCGCACCACGGTATGGAAGATCTGGATGCTGTCCACGGTGCCTGCGACACCCTGAGCTTCGATCCAGTCACCGATGCGGAACGGGCGGAACATCAGGATCAGCACGCCACCGGCAAAGTTCGCCAGGCTGCCCTGCAACGCCAGGCCGATAGCCAAGCCGGCGGCACCGATGGCGGCGACGAACGAGGTGGTTTCGATACCAATCATCGACGCGACACTGACCATCAGCAGCACTTTCAGCACGATATTGGCCAGGGAGCTGATGAAGCCCTGCAACGCCACATCGGCGCGCAGCCCCACCAGCTTGCCCAGGCGGGCGCTGAGCTTGTTGATGATCCACCAGCCGATGGCCAGTGTCAGCAGCGCCAACAACAGGCGGCTGCCGTATTCCATGATCAATGGAATCCAGGTTTGCGATTGGCGGACCAGCTGATCGACTTCAGCGTTCAAATCCATGTTCATCTCCTGATGCCGAACGGCAAGTGCACAGTAAAGCAGGCCGCTGAAACATCAGCGGCCAAGGGACCTCATGGACATCACTAGGCCATCAAGGTTCCGATGCCGTGATCAGTCGCGGAAGTTGTTGAACTGCAGCGGCATGTCGAATTCCTTGGTGCGCAGCAGGGCAATGGCTTCCTGCAGATCGTCGCGCTTCTTGCCGGTGACGCGCACCTGCTCACCCTGGATGGCGGCCTGGACCTTGAGCTTGCCATCCTTGATGGTGGCGACGATCTTCTTGGCCAGGTCCTTGTCGATACCCTCGCGGAACTTGGCTTCCTGTTTCTTTTCCTTGCCCGAGGCGTAGGGGTCCTTGGTTTCCAGGCATTTGACGTCGATCTTGCGCTTGACCAGCGCCAGGCGCAGGATTTCCAGCATCGCCTCGAGCTGGAACTCCTCCTCGGCGGTCAGCAGCACGGTCTGCTCCTTGTCCTTGAACTCGAAGGTGCCCTTGCCCTTCAAGTCATAACGGCGGTCGAGGTCCTTGATGGCGTTGTCGACGGCGTTCTGCACTTCGTGCTTGTCCAGTTCCGATACCACGTCGAACGAAGGCATGGTTGATCTCCAGAAAAAAAAGCGCGCTCGCCTGAAGATGGAGCGCGTCGGGTTTGATGGTTAAAATGCGCACTCATTATAACGGGTTGCGAAACGCAGATGAGCAGCACCTGGCATATTCTCGGCGCTGGTAGCCTCGGCAGTCTCTGGGCCTGCCGCCTGGCCCGCGCCGGCAAACCGGTAGCCCTGATCCTGCGCGACCAGCAGCGCCTGGCCGCCTATCAACGCAAGGGCGGGCTGACGCTGGTGGAGCAGGATGCCCAGCACCACTATGCGATCCCTGCGCAGAGTTTCGACGCGCCCGGCCCGATCCATCGCCTGCTGGTCGCCTGCAAGGCCTACGACGCCGCGCCTGCCGTGGCGCGTCTGGCCCCCAGGCTGGCCCATGGCGTCGAGCTGATACTGCTGCAGAACGGCCTGGGCAGCCAGGACGAAGTCGCCGAACAGGTGCCGCACGCCCGCTGCATCTTCGCCTCCAGCACCGAGGGCGCGTTCCGCGAAGCGGACTGGCAGGTTCGCTTTGCCGGGCACGGCTTCAACTGGCTGGGTGATCCGGCCAGCCCCGGCATGCCATCCTGGTTCGACGACCTGCACGACGCCGGTATTCCGGCCCAGTGGGCGCTCGACATCCCTACTCGCCTATGGCGCAAACTGGCGCTCAATTGTGCGATCAACCCGCTGACGGTACTGCACGACTGCCAGAATGGCGGCCTGCTCGGACACCTGACCGAAGTCGACCCGCTGTGCGACGAACTGGTCAACCTGCTGCACCGTTGTGGCCAGCCCGAAGCGGCCAGCGACCTGCACGAGGAAGTGCAACGGGTGATCGTCGCCACCGCGGCCAACTACTCTTCGATGTACCAGGACGTTCGCCATGGCCGGCGCACCGAGGTCCACTACCTGCTCGGCCATGCCTGCCGCAGTGCCGCCCGCCACGGCGCCGCGGTGCCGCAGCTGGAACGTCTGCTGCGGCGCCTGGTCGATAACCTCGAGGCGCGCGGCCTGCGCAGCGATTGACGCTTCCATCCACCGGATATGGACACGCCCCGACCCATGACCCTGCGCCAACGCCTGGAAAACCTCCCGGTAGGGCAAAAGCTGCTGGCGGCCCTGCTGGTGCTATTGGTGACCATCCTGCTGGTGGCCAACCTGGCCTTCATCAGCGCCGCCTACTGGATCACCCAGGAAAGCATGGCGCCCCAGGCCTTGCAGACCATCGGCAAGCTGGTGGCCAACCCACAGTTGTCGGCTCGCGCCGGCGACTCGCCAGACACCGCCACGGCGCTGCTCAAGGAGCTCGACAGCTACACGCCACTGCGCGCCGCGGCCATCTACGGCGGCGACGGGCGCATGCTGGCGCAATTGCAGCACGGCGAGGCGCTGACCCTGCCCAAGCGCTTTCGCAACATCGATGGCTGGCGCCTCATGGAGTTTCGCAGCACCCAGCTGATCCGCCTGCCACGCAACGCCAACCCGCCCGCGCACCTGCTACTGGTGGCCAGCAGCGAGTTGCCCACCGCGTTCTATACCGGCACGCTGTCGGCCAGCCTGGCGATCCTGGTGTTCAGCGTGCTGCTGTGGCTGGTCATCGCCCGGCAGATCAAGCGCCTGATCACCCTGCCGATCAACAACCTCGAGGAGTTGTCGCGCCAGGTCACCCGCGAGGAGAGCTACGCGCTGCGCGCCCAGCGCGGCAACGACGACGAGATCGGCAGCCTGGCCGAGGCGTTCAACACCATGCTGTCGCGCATCGAGGCCCGTGAACAGCAGCTCAAACGCACCCGCGACGAATTCCAGGACGCCTACGACCAGGCCCAGGGCCTGGCCGAGGAAACCCGCCACACCAACCGCAAGCTGGAACTGGAAGTCCAGGTGCGCAGCAAGATCGAGAAGAAGCTCACGGGCTTTCAGAACTACCTCAACAGCATCATCGATTCGATGCCCTCGGCGCTGATCGCCCTCGACGAACAGCTTTACGTCACCCAGTGGAACCACGAAGCCACGGTGCTCTCCGGCACGCCGCTGGACGAGGCGCTGAATCAGCCGATTTTCCTCGCCTTCGAACCGCTCAAGCCGTTCCTGCCGCAGCTCAAGGAAAGCGTGGAGAAGCACCGGGTGGCCAAGATCGAGCGGGTCACCTGGCCCAAGGGCGACGAGTTGCGCCATTACGCCCTGACCTTCTACCCGCTGATGGGCGGTGGCGGGCGCGGCGTGGTGATCCGCATAGACGACATCACCCAGCGCCTGTCACTGGAAGAAATGATGGTGCAGTCGGAGAAGATGCTCTCGGTCGGTGGCCTGGCCGCTGGCATGGCCCACGAGATCAACAACCCGCTGGGGGCGATTCTGCACAACGTGCAGAACATCCGCAGGCGCCTGTCGCCGGACCTGCCACGCAACCAGGAGCAGGCCAACGAGCTGGGTATCGACCTGCCGGTGGTCAACCGCTACCTGGACAGCCGCGACGTGCCGCAACTGCTCGATGGCATCCAGCAGGCCGGCGCCAGGGCGGCGAAGATCGTCACCCACATGCTCAGTTTCAGCCGCCGCAGCAATCGCCAGCTGGCACCGTGCGACCTGCCAGCGCTGATCGACCAGGCGGTGGAGATCGCCGGCAACGACTTCGACCTGACCATCGGCTTCGACTTCAAGGGCCAGGCCATCGTCCGCCAGTTCGACCCCGAACTGGGCCCGGTGCCCTGCACCGCCAACGAACTGGAGCAGGTATTGCTCAACCTGCTGAAGAACGCCGCCCAGGCCATCCACCTGCGCCCGCAACCCAGCGAGCCGGGGCGCATCACCTTGCGTACCCGGCTGAGCCCACCCTGGGCGGAAATCCAGGTAGAGGACAATGGCGTCGGCATGCCCGAAACGGTGCGCAAGCGCACCTTCGAGCCGTTCTTCACCACCAAGGAGATCGGCCAGGGCACCGGCCTTGGCTTGTCGGTGTCGTACTTCATCATCACCAACAACCACAAGGGGCAGATGGAAGTACAATCCACGCCCGGCCAGGGCACCTGCTTCACCCTGCGCCTGCCCCTGAACCCGGCCCCGCAGGCCACCACCCACTCGGAGACATGACATGGGCTATCGCCTGTCGAAGATCTATACGCGCACCGGCGACAAAGGTGAAACCGGCCTGGGCGATGGACGCCGGGTGCCCAAGGACCATCCGCGCATCGAGGCGATTGGCGAGGTCGACAGCCTCAACAGTCAACTGGGGGTGTTGCTGGCCGGGCTGGCCGACGCGGGTCTTGGCGAGCTGCTCGAAGTGCTGGCGCCTTGTCAGCATCGGCTGTTCGACCTGGGTGGTGAGTTGGCGATGCCCACTTACCAGGCTCTGAGCAGCGCGGAAGTGGAACGCCTGGAAGCCGCGATTGACCGCTGGAACGACGAGCTGGGGCCACTGAAGAACTTCATCCTGCCCGGGGGCTCGATGCTGGTGGCCCAGGCCCATGTGTGCCGTAGCCTGGCACGCAGCGCAGAGCGGCGCTGCCAGCAATTGAATGCAGTGGAACCGCTGGAGGGAGTGGGGTTGGCCTATATCAACCGACTTTCCGACCTGTTGTTCGTCGCAGCCCGGATCATAGGGCGGCGCCAGGGTGTGGACGAGGTATTGTGGCAGCCTGCGCCTAAACCTGAGGCCTGAGAATGCTGGGGCTGCTGCGCAGCCTATCGCGACACAAGGCCGCTCCTACAAGGATCGCGCGGTCTTCTGTAGGAGCGGCCTTGTGTCGCGATGGGCCGCAAAGCGGCCCCAATGACTCAGATCTCAGGCCAAAACGCCCGAATCCCGGCAACGCCCTGCGCCCCAGCTTCCCAGGCCTGCTCACGCTCACCCGGCCCTACCCCACCCAGTAAGAACACCGGATGACTGAAACCTGCAATCAACCGCTGCGCCTCAGCCCATCCCAGCGGGGCAGCCTCAGGATGCGTCTGAGTCGCCTGCACCGGCGACAGGGTGACAAAATCCACGCCCATCTGCTCAGCCAGCGCCAGCTCTTCTGCGTTATGACAGGAGGCCGCCAACCACCGCTCTTTCGGAAATGGCCGGCCCTTGGCTGCGTATTTGCGCAACTGCGCCGCTGTCAGGTGCCAACCAGCGGACGGGAAGTCTCCCAGCCACTCCAGCGGCCCTTTGAGCATCAACTGCGCCTTGCCGCCACACAGGCCCACCGCATCCACCGCGACGTCACGGTACTTGGGGTCGTACATGTCCGGGGCACGCAGCTGAATCAGGCGAATACCGCTGGCCACAGCCCTTTGAATGCCTTTGAGCATCTCCGGCACTTCCAGACCATCCGGGGTAATCAGGTACTGATCCGGCAGGCGCGCCGCAGCCACGATCGGTTTGTTGGCCTCGGGGAACTCGTATTGCGCCAACTCCCGTGGCGTAACCCAAGCGAGCGGCTGGCCTTCGGCGCCGTGGGGTTCGCCAGTGAACGCCTGGACCTCGCGGACATCCAGCAACACCTGTTTGTCCGGGTAGTCATGGCTGACTTTGATCAACGCCCGCGAACGGGTCACGTCGATACCCAGTTCCTCGCGAAGCTCTCGGGCCAGCGCCGCTTCGACGCTTTCGCCCTCCTCCACCTTACCGCCAGGGAATTCCCACAAACCGCCCTGGTGCTGGCTGTCGGCACGTCGAGCAATGAGGATACGGCCATCGTTACCGCGAATGACCGCTGCTGCTACATGAATCCGTTTCACCCTTCACGCTCCGCCAGGCCAGCCTGCTGCCAGGCCTGGAAGGCCGACCACTGGTAGATGGTTTCGATATAGGCGGCGGCCTCGGCCGGTACCTCGACGCGGTAGGTGCGCAGGCGCACGGCCACCGGGGCGAAGAAGGCATCGGCCAGGGTCGGCCGGCCAAACAGGAACGGGCCGCTATCCTTGGCCACCAGGCGGCACTCGGACCACAGGGCGACGATGCGGTCGATGTCGACCTGCACATCCAGCGGCACGCTTTCCAGCGCCTGGTCGCGGGACAGGTCGAACGGCATGGCGCCGCGCAGGGCGAAGAAGCCGCTGTGCATCTGCGCGCAGGCCGAGCGGGCCTGGGCACGGGCGGCGACGTCCTCCGGCCAGAGCCGGGCTGCGAGGTGCTGTTCGTTGAGGTATTCGGCAATCGCCAGGGAATCGGCAATCACCCCGTGCTCGGTCTTGAGCAGCGGCACCTTGCCGGTGGCTGAGAAGGCCAGCAGTCGCTGGCGGGTGTCGGGCTGGTTGAGTTTGACCAGGGTTTCTTCGTAGGGCACGCCGGCCAGGTCGAGGGCCAGGGCGCCGCGTAGCGACCAGGAAGAATACAGCTTGTCGCCGATGATCAGGTGATAGCTCATGATTGGGCTCCAGCGGATTCGGGATAATGGGGCTGCGTTGCAGCCCTTTCGCGGCACAAGGCCGCTCCTACAGGAGGTCGCGTGCTCTTGTAGGAGCGGCCTTGTGCCGCGAAAGGGCCGCACAGCGGCCCCAGTTATATCAAGTACGGTATTCGGCGTTGATCTTCACGTACTCGTGGGACAGGTCGGTGGTCCAGATGGTTTCGCTGCACTGGCCACGGCCCAACTCGATGCGAATGGTGATCTCTTCCTGGGCCATCACCGCCGAGCCTTGAGCCTCGGTGTAGCTCGGGTTGCGCCCGCCTTTGCTGGCGATGCACACGCTGTCCAGGTACACATCGATCAGGCTGACATCCAGCTCTGGGACGCCAGCACGGCCGACAGCGGCGAGGATACGGCCCCAGTTGGGGTCGGAAGCGAACAGCGCGGTCTTGATCAGTGGCGAGTGGGCGACGGCGTAGCCGACGTCCAGGCATTCCTGGTGATTGCCACCACCGTTGACCTGCACGGTGACGAACTTGGTGGCGCCTTCGCCGTCACGGACGATGGCCTGGGCCACTTCCATGCACACCTCGAACACCGCCTTTTTCAGGGCCTCGAACAGCTCGCCGCGGGCCTCGGTCACCTCCGGCACATCGGCCTTGCCGGTGGCGATCAGCATGCAGCAGTCGTTGGTCGAGGTATCGCCGTCGATGGTGATGCGGTTGAACGACTTGTTGGCGCCGTCGAGCATCAGGTCCTTGAGCACCTGGGGCGCGACCTTGGCGTCGGTGGCGATGTAGCCGAGCATGGTGGCCATGTTCGGGCGGATCATCCCCGCGCCCTTGCTGATACCGGTGACGGTGATGGTCTTGCCGGCGAACTGGAACTGACGGCTGGCGCCCTTGGGCAGGGTGTCGGTGGTCATGATGCCGGTGGCGGCTTCGGCCCAGTTGTTTTCCGACAGGTTGTCCAGGGCGGCCTGCAGCGCGCCTTCGATCTTCTCGACCGGCAGCGGCTCGCCGATCACGCCGGTGGAGAACGGCAGCACCGACTCGGCCGGGACCCCGGCCAGCTCGGCCAGCTTGGCACAGGTGCGTTCGGCGGCGGCCAGGCCAGGGGCGCCGGTGCCGGCGTTGGCATTGCCAGTGTTGGTCAACAGGTAGCGCACGCTGCCCTGCACGCGTTGCTTGGAGAGGATCACCGGTGCCGCGCAAAAGGCGTTGAGGGTGAACACGCCCGCGACACTGGAGCCTTCGGCGCAACGCATCACCACCACATCCTTGCGCCCGGGGCGCTTGATGCCCGCCGAAGCGATGCCGAGTTCGAAACCGGGAACCGGGTGCAGGGTGGGCAAAGGACCAAGACCAACAGCCATGTAAGCGCTCCTAGAAATTAATGCGGGGGATGAGGGGGCGCTGCGCGCCCCTTTCGCGACACAAGGCCGCTCCTACAGGATTACTGCGATTCCTGTAGAAGCGGCCTTGTGTCGCGATGGGCTGCAAGGCAGCCCCGGGATTTCAAGCCAGGGGTGAGATCAGATCACTCGATCTGCCCATGGCAGTGCTTGAATTTCTTGCCCGAACCACACCAGCATGGCTCGTTGCGGCCCAGCTTCATGTCGTTGCGCACAGGGGCCGACGCGACGGCGACTTCAGCGCCCTCCTCGGCCAATTGCTCGCCTTCCAGGCCAGGCGCGGCGGCATGCTGGAACTGCATGCGGCTGGCCAGCTCCTCGGCCTCGCGGCGCAGACGGGCTTCTTCCTCGGCCGGGTCTTCGCGGCGTACCTGCACGTGCGACAGCACGCGGATGGTGTCGCGCTTGATCGACTCGAGCAGTTCCTGGAACAGGGTGAAGGATTCGCGCTTGTACTCCTGCTTCGGGTTCTTCTGCGCGTAGCCGCGCAGGTGAATACCGTGGCGCAGGTGGTCCATGGTCGACAGGTGGTCTTTCCACAGGTCGTCCAGCACGCGCAGCAGGATCTGCTTCTCGAAAGTGCGCAGGGCGTCGAGGCCAGCCTGGTCTTCCTTCTCGTGGTAGGCGTCGGTGATTTCCTTGAGCAGCTTCTCGCGCAGGGTCTCCTCGTAGAGGTGATCGTCCTCGTCGAGCCACTGCTGGATCGGCAGCTTGATGGCGAAGTCGCTGGACAGCGAGGCCTCCAGGCCAGCCACGTCCCACTGCTCGGGCAGCGATTGCGGCGGGATGTGCTGGCTGATGGTGGCATCGAGCACTTCCTGGCGGAACTCGGCGATGGTGTCGCCGATATTCTCGGCCGCCAGCAGGCTGTTGCGCATGTGGTAGATCACCTTGCGCTGTTCGTTGGCCACGTCGTCGTATTCGAGCAGCTGCTTGCGGATATCGAAGTTGCGACCCTCGACCTTGCGCTGGGCCTTCTCGATGGCGTTGGTGACCATGCGGTGCTCGATGGCCTCGCCGGACTGCATGCCCAGCGCCTTCATGAAGTTCTTCACCCGGTCGGAGGCGAAGATACGCATCAGGCTGTCTTCCAGCGACAGGTAGAAGCGGCTGGAGCCGGCATCGCCCTGACGGCCGGCACGGCCACGCAGCTGGTTGTCGATACGGCGCGATTCGTGACGCTCGGAGGCGATCACGTGCAGGCCGCCAGCCTCCAGCACCTGCTGGTGGCGTTTCTGCCAGTCGGCCTTGATCTGGGCAATCTGTTCGGCGCTCGGGTTGTCCAGCGCGGCGACTTCGGCCTCCCAGTTACCGCCCAGCAGGATGTCGGTACCGCGACCGGCCATGTTGGTGGCGATGGTCAGGGCGCCCGGCGCACCGGCTTGCGCGATGATCTCGGCTTCCTTCTCGTGATACTTGGCGTTGAGGACCTTATGGTCGATACCTTCCTTCTTGAGCAGGTTGGACATGTGCTCGGAGGTTTCGATGGTCGCGGTACCCACCAGCACCGGACGGCCCTGGGTCATGCTTTCCTTGATGTCGGCGATGATCGCGGCGTATTTCTCGTCGGCGGTCAGGTACACCAGGTCGTTGAAATCCTTGCGCGCCAGCGGCTTGTTCGGCGGGATCACCATCACGTTGAGGGCGTAGATCGACTGGAACTCGAACGCCTCGGTGTCGGCGGTACCGGTCATGCCGGACAGCTTGGTGTACAGGCGGAAGTAGTTCTGGAAGGTGGTCGAGGCCAGGGTCTGGCTCTCGGCCTGGATGTTCAGGTTTTCCTTGGCCTCGATGGCCTGATGCAGGCCTTCGGACAGGCGGCGACCCGGCATGGTACGGCCGGTGTGCTCGTCGATCAGGAGGATCTGGCCTTCCTGGACGATGTACTCGATGTTGCGGTGGAACAGCTTGTGCGCGCGCAGGCCGGCGTAGACGTGGGTCAGCAGGCCCAGGTTGTGCGCCGAGTACAGGCTCTCGCCCTCGGCCAGCAGGCCGGACTGGGTGAGCATGTCCTCGATGAACTGGTGACCGGCTTCGTTGAGCTCGACCTGACGGCTCTTCTCGTCGATGGTGTAGTGGCCCTCTTGGGTCACCTGGCCTTCGACTTCCTCGATGTGCTGGGTCAGGCGCGGGATCAGGCGGTTGATCTCGATGTACAGCTTGGAGCTGTCCTCGGCCTGGCCGGAGATGATCAGCGGGGTACGCGCTTCGTCGATGAGGATCGAGTCGACTTCGTCGATCACCGCGAAGTTAAGCTCACGCTGGAACTTCTCGTCCTGGCTGAAGGCCATGTTGTCGCGCAGGTAGTCGAAACCGAATTCGTTGTTGGTGCCGTAGGTGATGTCGGCGGCGTAGGCAGCGCGCTTTTCCTCAGGCGGCTGGAAGGCCGAGACGATACCCACGGTGAGGCCGAGGAACTCGTACAGCGGGCGCATCCAGTTGGCGTCACGGCGGGCCAGGTAGTCGTTGACCGTGACCACGTGCACGCCTTTGCCGGACAGCGCGTTGAGGTAGACGGCCAGGGTACCGACCAAGGTCTTGCCTTCACCGGTGCGCATTTCTGCGATCATGCCTTCGTGCAAGGTCATGCCACCGATCAGCTGGACATCGAAGTGACGCATGCCCATCACGCGCTTGCCGGCCTCACGGGCCACGGCGAAGGCTTCAGGCAGCAGCTGGTCGAGGGTCTCGCCTTTGGCCAGGCGCTCTTTGAACTCTGCGGTCTTGCCCCGCAGTTGCTCGTCAGAGAGGGCCACCATTTTCTCTTCGAAGGCGTTGACGGCGCTCACCGTCTTGAGCATGCGCTTGATTTCACGCTCGTTCTTGCTTCCAAAAAGTTTCTTTAACAAAGGCGCAAACATATCGGCAGGATCTTCCACACGTAGGGATGGAGGGCGGCCCCGTGAAGTCGCCCGTGCAGCCCATAGGCCGCATGCGAACGAGCATTCTACCCGGAAACGATGGTGAGGAAAGTGGTGGATTTCCACGATGCTGGCACAGCGCTTTTAGGGGGCCTGACTAACATAGGGGCTTTTTTCGCAAGTTCAAGGTGCGCGGACATGAAACGTATCGCGAATGACTTGCATCAAGATCCAGCAACCGATCGCGGGGCAGTCCGCGATGAATGCCCAACTGTTAGACTGTCGATCCTGTAACCCTCTGCATACCTCCATGGCCTACAAACCCACCCCTGCCCGCCCCCCCGCCGACCTGCTGCGCAAGGCCCGGCCGCTGCGCCTGCTGCTGAACCAGGCCGAGCGCCTGGAGCATTTGCAGCGCCTGCTGGAAAGCCAGTTGCAACCGGCGGCACGCGAGCACTGCCATGTGGCATCGTGGAAAGAAGGCACCTTGTTGCTGGTGGTGACCGATGGCCACTGGGCCACGCGTCTGCGCTACCAGCAAAAACGTCTGCAGCGCCAACTGCTGGCGCTGGAAGCCTTCGCCAACCTGACGCGCATTCTGTTCAAGGTGCAGCCGCCGCTGGTGCCGGCCAAGCGCGAAGGCCAAGGGCCGGAACTGTCTGAAAACGCCGCCCAGAGCATTCGTGGCTCGGCCGAGGGCATTAGCGACCCGAAGCTCAAGGCTGCACTGGAGCGCCTGGCGGCGCATGCCAAAGGCTAACCCGTAAAAAGCCCCCCAGGAGATCGAGATCCATGTAGGAGCCGGCTTGCCGGCGAACCTGCCACACCCCGCAGTGCCAGGTTCGCCGGCAAGCCGGCTCCTACGAAAATCGCGCAAGGCCTTCACAAGCAAGCCCATAGTTTGTTGAGGCCGCTCCCCTACCTATCAAAGTCGCAGGCATAAAAAAGGCCACCCGAAGGTGGCCTCAATGAACTAGAGAGTGTTCGAACTTACACGGCCGCGACAGGGCGCATGTACGAGATCGGTGCCGTGCTGGCATCTTCGAACGTGACCACTTCCCAGGCATCGGTTTCGGCGATCAGCTTGCGCAGCAGCTGGTTGTTCAGCGCGTGTCCGGACTTGTAGCCCTTGAACTCGCCGATCAGGCTGTTGCCCAGCAGGTAGAGGTCGCCGATGGCGTCGAGAATCTTGTGCTTGACGAATTCGTCATCGGAACGAAGGCCGTCTTCGTTGAGCACACCGGTTTCGTCGACGACGATGGCGTTCTCGACACTGCCACCCAGCGCAAGGTTGTGCTTGCGCAGGTACTCGATGTCACGCATGAAACCGAAGGTGCGGGCGCGACTGACTTCCTTCACGAACGAGGTGCTGGAGAAGTCGACGACCGCGCTCTGGGTCTGGCCCTTGAGGACCGGGTGATCGAAGTCGATCTCGAAGCTCACCTTGAACCCGTCGAACGGCAGGAAAGTGGCGCGCTTGTCGCCCTCTTCCACTGTCACTTCGCGCAGGATGCGGATGAACTTCTTCGGTGCGTCCTGTTCTTCCAGGCCGGCCGATTGGATCAGGAATACGAAGGGTCCGGCGCTGCCATCCATGATCGGCACTTCCGAGGCGGAGAGCTCGACGTAGGCGTTATCGATGCCCAGGCCCGCCATGGCGGAGAGCAGGTGCTCGACCGTATCGACTTTGACGTCACCGTTGACCAATGTCGTGGACATGGTGGTCTCACCGACGTTGGCCGCGCGCGCCGGGATTTCGACCACAGGGTCGAGGTCGGCGCGACGGAAGACGATGCCGGTGTCGACAGGCGCAGGCTTGAGGGTCAGGTAGACCTTCTCCCCGGAGTGCAGGCCGACACCTGTGGCACGGATGGTATTCTTCAGGGTGCGTTGTCTAATCATGGCATTGGCCGCTTCAGCGCAAATTGCGAACAGGTATCAACAAAGGCTGGGGATGATAACAGACCCGGCCTTTGCTGAACACCAATCACCCTTATACCCCTGATAAATTCCATTAATCGGCCTGGCGACGCAGGAAGGCCGGGATATCCAGGTAGTCCAGGTCATCCTGAGGATTGAGTTTAGCGGCTGCCGCGGCACCTGCGTGGGCCTGGTTGCGCATCACGGTCGGACGCTCCAGGTCACGGTAGTTGACGGCTGGCTGCTCCTGGCGAGCCGGCGCTGGGTTGGACGACTCGTACACCTGCTGTGCGGTCTGCAGGGTGTTGTCGACGACCTTGACCGGCTTCTCGATGCGCGCGCCCAGGCCGGTGGCCACCACGGTCACGTGCAGTTCGTCGCGCATGTCCGGGTCGATCACGGTGCCGACCTTGACCATCGCGTGGTCGGAGGCGAAGGCCTCGATGATGCTACCCACGTCGGAGTACTCACCCAGCGACAGGTCGGGACCGGCGGTGATGTTCACCAGGATGCCGCGGGCGCCCTGCAGGTTGACGTCTTCGAGCAGCGGGTTGCGGATCGCCGCCTCGGTGGCTTCGCGCGCACGGTTCGGGCCGCTGGCGCAACCGGTGCCCATCATCGCCATGCCCATCTCGCCCATCACGGTGCGCACGTCGGCGAAGTCGACGTTGATCATGCCCGGACGCTTGATGATGTCGGAGATACCGCGCACGGCACCGGCCAGCACGTCATCGGCCTTGGCGAAGGCGGACAAGAGGCTGGCATCCTTGCCCAGGATGGTCAGCAGCTTCTCGTTGGGGATGGTGATCAACGAGTCGACGCTCTCGGCCAGCATGCGGATGCCTTCATCGGCGATCTGCATGCGCTTGCGACCTTCGAACGGGAACGGACGGGTCACCACCGCGACGGTGAGGATGCCCATTTCCTTGGCCACTTCGGCGATGATCGGCGCCGCGCCGGTACCGGTACCGCCGCCCATGCCGGTGGTGATGAACACCATGTTGGTGCCCTGCAGCACCTCGGCGATGCGCTCACGGTCTTCCAGCGCGGCCTGGCGGCCGACTTCCGGATTGGCGCCGGCACCCAGGCCCTTGGTCACGCCAGTGCCCAATTGCAGGATGGTGCGCGCGCCGATGTTCTTCAGCGCCTGGGCATCGGTGTTGGCGCAGATGAACTCGACGCCTTCGATGTTGCTTTTGACCATGTGGTTGACGGCGTTGCCGCCACCACCGCCGACGCCGATCACCTTGATGACCGGACTTTGCGGGACGTTGTCTACGAGCTCGAACATTTTCCCTCTCCTTACAGTTCTCTAGTTGTCGCGCCTACCACTACTGCTTTGAAACTCAGAAGTTGCTCTGGACCCAACGCTTGAGTCGCTCAAGCACTGGCCCCTTGGGTTCATCGCCATAGCTGTTGTTGCTGTTGCTGCTGTTGCTGATACCGGTCAGGGACGGGTCCTCGGACTGCTTCTGCAGACCGTAGGTGAGCAGACCCACGCCGGTGGAATAGATCGGGTTGCGTACCACGTCGCTCAGGCCGCGCACGCTGTGCGGCACGCCCAGGCGTACCGGCATGTGGAAGATTTCCTCGGCCAGTTCCACGGCGCCTTCCATCTTCGCGGTGCCGCCGGTGAGGACGATGCCGGCCGGCACCAGGTCCTCGAAGCCGCTACGACGCAGTTCGGCCTGGATCAGGGTGAACAGTTCGTCGTAACGCGGCTCGACCACCTCGGCCAGGGCTTGGCGCGACAGTTCGCGCGGTGGGCGGTCACCGACGCTCGGCACCTTGATGGTCTCGCCGGCACCGGCCAGCTTGGCCAGGGCGCAGGCGTAGCGGATCTTGATCTCCTCGGCGTATTGCGTCGGGGTGCGCAGGGCCATGGCGATGTCGTTGGTGACCTGGTCGCCAGCAATCGGGATTACCGCGGTGTGGCGGATCGCGCCTTCGGTGAAGATGGCGATGTCGGTGGTGCCGCCACCGATGTCCACCAGGCACACGCCCAGTTCTTTTTCGTCGTCGGTCAGCACCGAATACGCCGAGGCCAGTTGCTCGAGGATGATGTCGTCGATTTCCAGGCCGCAACGACGCACGCATTTCTCGATGTTCTGCGCCGCGTTGACCGCGCAGGTAACCACGTGGACCTTGGCTTCCAGACGCACGCCCGACATGCCCAGCGGTTCGCGCACGCCTTCCTGGTTGTCGATCACGTAGTCCTGCGGCAGCGTGTGCAGTACCCGCTGGTCAGCCGGGATGGCCACGGCCTGGGCGGCGTCGAGCACGCGCTCGAGGTCGGCGGTGCTCACTTCGCGGTCGCGGATGGCGACGATGCCGTGGGAGTTGAGGCTGCGGATGTGATTGCCGGCCACGCCGACGAACGCCGAGTGAATGCGGCAGCCGGCCATCAGCTGGGCCTCTTCCACGGCGCGCTGGATCGACTGCACGGTCGATTCGATGTTCACCACCACGCCCTTCTTCAGGCCGCGCGATGGGTGGGTGCCGATGCCCACGATCTCCAGGGTGCCGTCCTCGCCGACTTCACCCACCAGCGCCACCACCTTGGAAGTGCCGATGTCCAGCCCGACGATCATTTTGCCGCTATGCGCGTTTGCCATGGTCCTGCCTCTCTCTAATTCTTCGCAACGGCGGGTTGGGCCGTCGTCGGTGCATTCGGTTCCCGCCAACCAACGGCAAGTCCGTTGGAATAACGCAGATCGATGCGGGCGATATTGGTGATCTGGTCTTTAAGCGTCTTGTCGTAAATGGCAATGAAACGGCGCATCTTCTCCACCAGGTGGTCGCGCCCCAGCAGCAGCTCGATGCCTGGGCCGGCGCTACCCGCGCCAGTGGTCAGGAACCAGCTGCCTCGCTCGCGCAGCTCCAGACGAGCGATGGAAAAGCCCATGGGGCGCAGCATCTGGCTCAATACCTGATACTGCTGCATGACTTGTTGCTGAGCGCGCTGCGGCCCGAACAGCTGCGGCAGGTGCTCGTAGTTGGCCAGCTCGCGCGGGGTGAAGGCCTGGCCTTGGTTGTTGAGCAAGGCCTCGTCACCCCAACGCGCCACCGGCAACTGTTCTTCCAGGCGGATCACCACCTCGTCCGGCCACACCCGGCGCACTTCGGCATGGGCGATCCAGGGCATCTGCTCGAGCTCGACACGCATCGCCGCAAGGTCGACGGTGAAGAAGCTCGCCGCCACGTAGGGCGCAATGCGCTGTTGCACCGACTGCTGGCTGATGTAGCTGAGGTCGCCCTGCACGTCGATCTTGGTGATCGGCCGATCGGCATACGGCATCAGGCGGATGGCGCCTTCATAGGCGCCAAAGCCTGCGGCCACCAGCAGCACCGGCCACAGCAGGCGCTTGAGGCCGCCGAAGCTAGGCCGCGGCAGGCGCGCCGATACGGGCTCGTCGGCCACCAGTCGGCTGGCACCACGCGGCACCGGCTTGCTACGGCCGGTGACGGGTTGCTGCTGACGTATCATCGCGCCTTGCATGATTGCTTAACCTCGCGTCGCTACGCTGTCGGCCAGGATCGCCAGCACCAGTTGCTGGAAGTCCAGGCCGGCCGCGCGGGCCGCCATGGGCACCAGGCTATGGTCGGTCATGCCCGGTGCGGTGTTGACTTCGAGCAGCCAGAAGCGGCCCTGCTCGTCCTGCATCACGTCCAGCCGGCCCCAGCCTTCGATGCCAATGGCATCGCAGGCGCGCGCGGTCAGGTCGATCAGTTCCTGTTCCTTGACACTGTCCAGGCCGCACGGGATGCGGTACTGGGTGTCATTGGCGATGTACTTGGCGTCGTAGTCGTAGAACACATGCGGGGTGCCCAGCGCGATCGGCGGCAGCACCTGGCCACGCAGCACGGCGATGGTGAACTCCGGACCGTGGATCCACTGCTCGACCAGCACTTGCGAATCGTACTTGGCGGCGTCTTTCCAGGCGGCGACCAGCTCTTGCTCGCTGTTCACCTTGGCCATGCCGATGCTTGAACCTTCATGGGCAGGTTTGACGATCAACGGGAAGCCCAGTTCCGCGCTGGCTGTCACGCAATCCTGCTCGCTGGCCAGCACCGCGTGACGCGGCGTGGGGATACCCAGGCTCTGCCACACCTGTTTGGTGCGCAGCTTGTCCATGGCCAGCGCCGAGGCCAGGATGCCGCTGCCGGTGTAGGGAATCCCCAGGCACTCGAGCAAGCCCTGCATGCTGCCATCTTCGCCGCCACGACCGTGGAGGATGATGAAGGCGCGGTCGATCTGCTCGCTTTGCAGGCGGGTCAGCAGGTCGTCGCCGACGTCGATGGCGACTACGTCGACACCAGCGTTGGTCAGCGCTTCGATCACTGCCTTGCCCGACTTCAGGGAAACCTCACGCTCGGCGCTCTTGCCGCCGTACAGCACGGCGACGCGGCCGAAGGCCTTGACGTCGAGGGTGGAGTGCAGCTTGTCGTAGGCGCTGGTCATTTCGACTTCTCCTGCTTGGCGCCTGCGAACAGCGGGCTTTTCATCAGTTGCGGGGCCAGGCCGCCGACATCGCCGGCGCCCTGGCAGATCAGGATGTCGCCGGCGCGCAGCAACGGCTTGACCAGCGGCGCCAGCTCGGCGCCACGTTCGATGTAGATCGGGTCGAGCTTGCCGCGCTGGCGGATGCTGTGGCACAGCTGACGGCTGTCGGCACCGGGGATCGGCTCTTCGCCGGCCGGGTAGACCTCCATCAGCAGCAGCACGTTGGCATCGCCCAACACCTGCACGAAGTCGTCGTACAGATCGCGCGTGCGGCTGTAGCGGTGCGGCTGGTAGACGATCACCAGGCGCCGGCTCGGCCAGCCGCCACGCACGGCCTTGATCACCGCGGCGACCTCGGTCGGGTGGTGACCGTAGTCGTCGACCAGCATCACGCTGCCGCCGTCGACCGGCAGCTCGCCGTACACCTGGAAGCGTCGACCGACGCCCTGGAAGCCCGACAGGCCCTGGACTATGGCTTCGTCGCTGATGCCTTCGTCGGTGGCGATGGCGATGGTGGCCAAAGCGTTGAGCACGTTGTGATTGCCTGGCATGTTCACCGACACTTCCAGCGGCTCGCAGTCACGGCGCAGCACGGTGAAGTGGGTCTGCATGCCCTGCTGGCGCACATTGATGGCGCGGATGTCGGCCTCTTCGCTGAAGCCATAGGTCACGGTCGGACGCTTGACCTGCGGCAGGATCTCGCGCACCACCGGGTCGTCCAGGCACATCACCGCCAGCCCGTAGAACGGCAGGTTGTGCAGGAACTCGACGAAGGTCTTCTTCAGCTTGTTGAAGTCGCCTTCGTAGGTCGCCATGTGGTCGGCGTCGATGTTGGTGACCACGGCCACCATCGGCTGCAGGTGCAGGAAGCTGGCGTCGCTTTCATCGGCTTCGGCGATCAGGTAGCGGCTGGTGCCCAGCTGGGCATTGGTACCGGCCGCGGTCAGGCGCCCGCCGATGACGAAGGTCGGGTCCAGGCCGCCGGCGGCGAACACCGAGGCCAGCAGGCTGGTGGTGGTGGTCTTGCCGTGGGTGCCAGCCACCGCCACGCCGTGGCGATAGCGCATCAGCTCGGCGAGCATCTCGGCGCGCGGCACCACGGGGATGCGCCGTTCCAGGGCGGTGGCGACTTCCGGGTTGGCCGGATTGATCGCGCTGGACACCACCAGCACATCGGCAGTGGCGGCGTTCTCGGCGCGGTGGCCGACGAAGATCTGCGCGCCGAACGACTGCAGGCGCTCGGTGACCGGCGACTCCTTGAGGTCGGAGCCGGACACTTCATAGCCCAGGTTCAGCAGCACTTCGGCGATGCCGCACATGCCCACGCCGCCGATACCGACGAAGTGGATGCGACGGATGCGGCCCATCTTCGGTTGCGGCATGGCTTTCTGGCTTTCAACCATGGGCCACCTCCAGGCAGATATCGACCACGGTGCTGGTTGCATCAGGCTTGGCCAGGCGCCGTGCGGTGCCAGCCATGGTGTTGAGTTTCTCGGGTTGCATCAGCACCTCGTTCAGGCGTTCAGCGAGCTGCGCTGCGCCAGTTGTCGCTTGTGGCATCAGGAAGGCAGCGCCTTCACGAGCCAGGTATTGGGCGTTGTGGGTCTGGTGGTCGTCGATGGCGTGGGGCAAGGGCACTAGCATCGAGGGCAGGCCTGCCGCCGCGAGTTCACTGACGGTCAGGGCGCCGGCCCGGCACACCACCATATCGGCCCAGCCATAGGCGTGGGCCATGTCCTTGATGAACGGTTCGACCTGGGCCTCGACACCGGCCTCGTGATATCGCTCGGCGGTGACCGGCGCGTGGTTCTTCCCGGCCTGGTGGAACACTTCGGGGCGCAGGTTCGCCGGCACTTCGGACAGGGCCTTAGGCAACAATTTGTTCAATGGTTCCGCACCCAGGCTGCCACCCATCACCAGCAGGCGCGCGCGGCGCTCGGCCAAGGGCGCGCGGGTAGCGTCCATGAACAGCTCAGGGCGCACCGGGTTGCCGGTGGTGCGCAGCTTGTCACTGGCGGCGAAGGTGTCCGGGAAGGCTTCGCAGACCCGCGCCGCCATCGGCAGCAGCAGGCGGTTGGTCGTGCCGGCCCGGGCGTTCTGTTCGTGGATCACCAGCGGCACGCCGCACAGCCGCGCGGCCAAGCCGCCGGGGCCGGTCACGTAGCCACCGAAGCCGACCACGCAGACCGGATTGAGCTCGCGCACGATGCGCCGCGCCTGGAGCACCGCCTTGACCAGGGTGAACGGCGCCTTGAGCAGGGACAGCTTGCCCTTGCCACGCAGGCCCGTAACCTGGATCAGGTGCAACGGCAACCCGGCCTGGGGCACCAGTTCGTTCTCGATGCCGCGCGGGGTACCCAGCCAGTGCACGCTGTAGCCGCGCGCCTGGAACTCGCGGGCACAGGCCAGCGCAGGGAACACGTGGCCACCGGTACCGCCGGCCATGATCAGGACATTCTTGCCGTCAGCGGCCATGACTGGTCTCCTCGGCAAAGTCGCTTTCGTTGAATTCGTGTTCTTCGCTGCCCAGGTGCGTGCGGCTCTCCCACTCGATCCGCAGCAACAGCCCAACGCAAGCGCAGCAGATCACCAGCGAGCTGCCGCCGTAGCTCAGGAACGGCAAGGTCAAGCCCTTGGTTGGCAGCAGGCCGACGTTCACCCCGATGTTGATCAGGAACTGGCCGATCCACAGGAACGACAGGCCGAACGCCATGTAGGCGGCGAAGAACTGTTTGGCCTTCTCGGCCCACAAGCCGATGTACAGCGCGCGCACGGTGATGAACACGAACAGCGCGATGGTCAGCAGCGAGCCGATCACCCCCAGCTCTTCGGCCAGCACCGAGAACACGAAGTCGGTGTGTGCCTCGGGCAGGTAGAACTGCTTCTGCACGCTGTTGCCCAGGCCCACGCCCAGCCACTCGCCGCGGCCGAAGGCGATCAGCGCCTGGGTCAGCTGGTAGCCGGAGCCGAACTGGTCGGACCAGGGATCGGTGAAGGTGATCAGGCGCGCCATCCGGTAGGGCTGGGCCTGCACCAGCACCACCACCGATATCACCGCCAGCACCACCATCAGCGAGAAGCGGAACAAGCCCACCCCGCCGAGGAACAGCATGGCCGCCGCGGCGCCCATCATCACCACCGTGGCACCGAAGTCCGGCTCCATCAGCAGCAGGCCGGCCATTGGCAGCAGCACGATGAACGGTTTGAAGAAGCCCATCCAGCTTTCGCGCACCTCGGTCTGCCGGCGCACCAGGTAGCCGGCGAGATAAATGACCACGAAGACCTTGGCGATCTCCGAGGGCTGGACGTTGAAGAAGCTGAAGCCGATCCAGCGCATCGAGCCGTTCACTTCGCGGCCGATGCCGGGCACCAGCACCATCACCAGCAGGCCGAAGGCGCCGATCAGCATCATGAAGCCCATGCGCTGCCAGGTGGCGATTGGCACCAGGATCGTCAACACTCCGGCGCCGAGCCCCAGGGCCACGTACACCAGGTGGCGGAACATGTGGTACAGCGGGTTACCCGACTGCACGGCAGCCACTTCCGAGGAGGCCGAGGTGATCATCACCAGGCCCAGGCCCAGCAGCGCCAGGCAACCGGCCAGCAGCGGGAAGTCGAGGTCGATGCCACGACCGCTGATCAGCGGCGACGGGTAAGGCTTGAGGATGCCGAAGATCATGCCAGCCCCTCCACTGCCTGGACGAACAGGCGCCCGCGTTGTTCGAAGTTCTTGAACATGTCCAGGCTGGCGCAGGCCGGCGACAGCAGCACCGCGTCCCCCGGCTGGGCCAGTTCGGCGCAGCGCTGCACGGCTTCGTCGAGGGTCTTGACCCGTACTTGCGCCACGGCATCGCCCAATGTTTCAGCCAGACGCTCGGCATCACGACCGAGCAACACCACGGCACGGCAGTGTTGAGCCACCGGTGCGCGCAGGGCGGCGAAGTCGGCGCCCTTGCCATCGCCACCGGCGATCAGCACCAGCTTGCCTTCGATATCGGCGCCCAGGCCTTCGATGGCGGCCAGGGCTGCACCGACGTTGGTAGCCTTGGAGTCGTCGTACCAGTTCACGCCGTTGCGCTCGCGCACCCACTGGCAACGGTGGGCCAGGCCCTTGAATTCGCGCAGGGCTTCGAGCATCGGCTCGAATGGCAGGCCGGCGGCATGGCCGAGGGCAAGCGCGGCCAAGGCGTTGCTCTGGTTGTGAGCGCCGCGGATCTTCAGCTCACGCACCGGCATGAGGGTCTGCAATTGGAACGCCAGGTACTTCTCGCCATCGACCTCGCGCAACCCAAAGGCTTTGAAGTCCGGTGCATTGAGACCAAAGCTCCAGCTCGGACGGCCTTCGACCGGCAGCGGTCGGCTCAGGGCATCCTGGCGGTTGACCACCACCTGGCGGGCGCCACGGAAGATCCGGTGCTTGGCCAGATGATAGGCCGGCAGGCCGCTGTAGCGGTCCATGTGGTCTTCGCTGATGTTCAGCACAGTGGCTACTTCGGCGTTGAGCTGGTCGGTGGTTTCCAGCTGGAAGCTCGACAGCTCCAGCACGTACAGCTCAACGTCATCGGCCAGCAAGTCGAGGGCCGGCGTGCCGAGGTTGCCGCCCACTGCCACACGTTTGCCGGCCTTGGCGGCCATCTCGCCGACCAGGGTGGTCACGGTGCTCTTGGCGTTGGAACCACTGATCGCCACGATCGGCGCCTTGGCATGACGGGCGAACAGCTCGATATCGCCGGAAAGCTTCACGCCGCGCGCGGCGGCCTGCTGCAAGGCCGGAGTGGCCAGGGCCAGGCCGGGGCTCACGTACAGCTCGCTGGCGCGGCAGAGGAACTCGACGTCCAGCTCGCCACAGCGCACTTCCACCTGCGGGTATTCACGGCGCAGGGTGTCCAGTTCCGGCGGTTGCTCGCGGGTGTCGGCGACCGCAAAGGCAATGCCCCGGTTCGCCAGGAAGCGAACCAGGGACATGCCGCTCTTGCCGAGGCCGACAACGATGCGGAATTGGTCGGAAGCGATCAGTGACACGCTCGTTTACCTCAGTTTCAGGGTGGCAAGGCCGATCAGCACCAGGATCACGGTGATGATCCAGAAGCGGACGATCACCCGAGGTTCGGGCCAGCCCTTGAGTTCAAAGTGGTGGTGGATCGGCGCCATGCGGAACACGCGCTTGCCGGTCAGCTTGAAGGAGGCCACCTGAATGACCACCGACAGGGTTTCCATGACGAACACGCCGCCCATGATGAACAGCACGATTTCCTGGCGCACGATCACCGCGATTGTGCCCAGCGCGGCACCCAGTGCCAGGGCGCCAACGTCGCCCATGAACACCTGGGCCGGGTAGGTGTTGAACCACAGGAAGCCCAGGCCGGCGCCGATCAGCGCGCCGCAGAACACGATCAGCTCGCCAGCACCCGGCACGTAGGGAATCAGCAGGTATTCGGCGAACTTCACGTTGCCCGACAGGTAGCAGAAGATGCCCAGGGCACCGCCGACCATCACCGTCGGCATGATCGCCAGGCCATCGAGGCCATCGGTGAGGTTGACCGCGTTGCTCGAGCCGACGATGACGAAATAGGTGAGCACGATGAACCCGGCACCCAACGGAATGGCCAGGTCCTTGACCATCGGGATGATCAGCGTGGTTTCGACGCTGGTCGGCGCGGTCTGGTAGAGGAAGATCGCCGCCGCCAGGCCGAATACCGATTGCCAGAAGTACTTCCAGCGGCTCGGCAGGCCACGGGAGTTCTTTTCGATCACCTTGCGGTAGTCGTCGACCCAGCCGATGGCGCCGAACGCCAGGGTGACGATCAGCACCACCCATACGTAGCGGTTGCTCAGGTCGGCCCACAGCAGGGTGCTGATGGCGATGGCCGACAGGATCAGCGCGCCGCCCATGGTCGGGGTGCCGGACTTGGACAGGTGCGATTGCGGGCCGTCGTTACGCACGGCCTGGCCGATCTGGCGGATCTGCAGGGTACGAATCATCCAGGGGCCCAACCACAGGGCCAGGGACAACGCGGTCAGTACACCCAGGATCCCGCGCAGGGTCAGGTACTGGAAGACCGCGAAGCCCTTGTGGAACTGTTGCAGATACTCGGCCAACAGCAGCAGCATTAATGTTTCTCCCCGCAAGCTTCGCACAATGCCGCCACGACGTTTTCCATCGCAGCGCTGCGCGAGCCCTTGATCAAGATAGTGGTATCGCTGGCGGTCTCGGCGCTAACGGCATCGATCAGCTCAGCTTGAGTAGCGAAATGGCGGGCATTGGCACCAAACGCCTGAACGGCGTGGGCCATGTTGGCGCCCACCGCGTACAGCGCGTCGACCTTGCCGCGGGCGTAGTCGCCCACTTGCCGGTGACCTTCCTCGGCCCATTGCCCCAGTTCGCCGATATCCCCGAGCACCAGGACGGTGCGACCGGAAAAGCCGGCGAGTATATCAATGGCGGCACACATCGAGGTGGGATTTGCGTTGTAGCTGTCGTCGATCACCCGCGCGCCGCTGGGCGCAATCTGCGCAACGGTGCGACCCTTGACCGGTTGCACGGCGCCAAGACCGGCGGCAATACCACTCAGGCTCAGACCAACGGCGTGGGCGGCAGCGGCAGCGGCCAGCGCATTGCTGACGTTGTGGGTGCCGAGCAGGTTCAATTGCACCGGGACGCTGCCGTCCGGGCCATGCAGGGTGAACGATGGGCAGCCACGGGCATCGCGGCCGATGTCACTGGCATGGAAGTCGGCCTGCGGGTTGTCCAGGGCGAAGCTGACGACACGGTGACTGCCGGCACGCTTGTGCCAGATGTCGAACGCCTTGTCGGCCAGGTTGAGGATGGCCGTGCCACCCTCGCCCAGGCCTTCGAGAATCTCGCCCTTGGCCTCGACGATCTTCTCCGGGCCGCCGAACTCGCCGACATGGGCGGTACCGGCGTTGTTGATGACGACCACCTGCGGCTGGGTCAGGCCGACGGTATAGCGGATCTCGCCAATGCGCGACGCGCCCAGCTCGATCACCGCGGCGCTGTGCTCCGGGGCGATTTCCAGCAGGGTCAGCGGCGCGCCGAGGTCGTTGTTGAGGTTGCCACGGGTAGCATGCACCGGGCCGCGGGTACGCAGGATAGCGGCGAGCATTTCCTTGACCGTGGTCTTGCCGCTGGAGCCGGTGATGGCCACCACCGGCTTGTCGAAAGCAGCACGGTTCAGCGCGCCCAGCTGACCAAGCGCGACCCGACAGTCGGCGACCACCAGCTGTGGCAGGTCGACATCGCTGACCTCGCGCTCGACCAGCGCGGCGACGGCGCCTTTGGCCTTCACGTCGGCCAGGTAGTCGTGGCCATCGAAGCGCGGCCCGGTCAGGGCGACGAACAGTTGACCGGCGGCAACGCTGCGGCTGTCGATACTGACACCGGTAAAGGTGGCGTCGGCGCCCGCCAGGCGCGCATTCAGGGCGCCAGTCAACTGGCTGAGGGTCATCGGCTTAAGCATGTGGCGCCTCCCAGGCGGCAAGGGCCTTCTCGGCTTCGACCAGGTCGGAGAAGTCATGGCGCTGGCCATTGATCTCCTGGTAATCCTCGTGCCCCTTGCCAGCCAGGACGATCACATCCTCGGCAGCAGCAGTGGCGACCAGGTGGGCAATGGCCTGGCCGCGGCCGGCGACGAACTCCACGCTGTCGGGCTGGGCAAAACCGGGACGAATGTCATCGAAGATGCGCTGCGGATCCTCGGTACGCGGGTTGTCATCAGTCACCAGCACACGATCGGCCAGGCGCTCGGCGACTGCCGCCATCAGCGGACGCTTGCCGGCGTCACGATCACCGCCACAGCCGAACAGGCACAGCAACTTGCCGTGGGCATGCGGGCGCAATGCCTCGAGCACCTTTTCCAGGGCATCCGGGGTGTGGGCGTAGTCGACCACAACCAACGGCTTCTCACCGCCACCCAGGCGCTGCATGCGGCCGACCGGCCCCTGCAGCTGCGGGGTGACTTTCAGGATCTCGTCCAGCGAATAATCCAGCGCCAGCAAGGTCGCCACCGCCGCCAGCATGTTGCTCAGATTGAAGCGTCCCAGCAGTTGGCTGCGCAGGCTGCGTTCGCCCTGCGCGGTGACGAGGGTGGCCCGTACGCCATCATCGTCGAACGTGGCCTCGCGGCAGAACAGCGAAGCGTCCGGGTTTTCCAGGCTGTAGCTGAGCAACCGGGTCTCGATATGATCGGTACTCGGGCGGCGGGCGAAGTCGGCAGCCAGGCGGCGTCCGAACTCATCATCCAGGTTGACTACCTGGCAGCGCAGGCTCGGCCAGGCGAACAGCTTGGCCTTGGCGGCCCCATAGGCTTCCATGCTGCCGTGATAGTCCAGGTGATCGCGCGACAGGTTGGTCATCACCGCGATATCGAACTCCAGCGCGGCGACACGCCCCTGCTCGAGGGCGTGAGAGGACACTTCCATGGCCACGGCCCTGGCACCCGCTTTTTTCAGGTCGTTCAGGGTCGACTGCACGGCGATGGGGTCCGGCGTGGTCAGGCGGCCGCTCTGCAACTCACCGTAGAAGCCGGTGCCCAGGGTGCCGATCAGCCCGCAACGCTGACCAAGGGCATCGAGCGCCTGGGCCACCAGCTGAGTGACGCTGGTCTTGCCATTGGTGCCGGTGACACCCACCAGGTTCAACTGGCGGCTGGGCTCGCCATAGAAGCGCCCGGCGATCTGCGACAGCTGGCCGATCAGCCCCTTGACCGGGATCAGCGGCGCGTCGGTAATCGGCAACACGCAGGTGCCCTGCTCTTCATAGGCGACCGCGGCGGCGCCACGGGACAGCGCGTCGGCAATATGCTCACGGCCGTCGACCTTGGCGCCCGGCACGGCGAGGAACAGATCGCCCTGGCGCACCTGGCGGCTGTCCAGGGTCAGCTCGCGAATCAACGGATCGCGGCTGGCATGGGCGAACAATTTGCTCAATGGCATCGTCATCAACCTCGCCCTCCCTTGGCGGGTACTGCGCTGGCTTGCTGCGTCGAGGACGGCGGCAGGTTGTCCGGCGGTACATTCATCAGGCGCAGGGTGCCCGACATCACTTTGCTGAATACGGGGGCCGAGACCAGGCCACCGAAGTAGCCGCCCTTGCTCGGCTCGTCGATGACCACGACGATCGCGTAGCGCGGGTCGCTCATCGGGCCGAAGCCGGCGAACAGCGAGCGGTAGGCGTTCTCGGTGTAGCCCTTGGAACCTACGGTGGCTTTACGCGCCGTACCCGACTTGCCGCCTACGTGGTAGAACGGCACCTGCGCGCGGAACACCCCGCGCGGCGCCTCGATCACTTGCTGCAGCATGCCCTGCACGGTCTCGGCGGTTTCCTTGGGGATCGCCTGCACCGCTTCCGGGGCCTTGTCGACCTTGAGAATCGACAGCGGCACCATCTTGCCGTCGTTGGCCAGGGCGGCGTAGGCATGCACCAATTGCAGGGCGGTCACCGACACGCCGTAGCCATAGGACAGCGTGGCGGTCTCGGCCTTGCGCCACTCGCGGTGGTTGGGCAGGTTGCCGACGCGCTCGCCGGGGAAGCCAAGGCCGGTGTACTGGCCCAGACCGACCTGGGACATGACCCGGTAGATGGCTTCGCCACCGATATCGAAGGCGATCTTGCTCATGCCGACGTTGGACGAGTTGATCAGGATGCCGGTCAGGTCGAGGATCGGGCCCTCGCTGCGCGACACGTCCTTGATGGTGTAGCGGCCAATCTGCAAGCTGCCCGGGTACACCTCGACCTTGTCGGTGACCTTCCAGCGGCCGCTTTGCAAGGCGGCGCTCATGGAAATCGGCTTGACCGTCGAGCCCGGCTCGAACACGTCGATGATCGCCCGGTTGCGCATCGCGGCGGGGAACATGCTGCGGCGGTTGTTCGGGTTGTAGGTCGGCTGGTTGACCATGGCCAGGACCTCGCCGGTCTTGACGTCCATGATCACCAGGCTGCCGGCCTTGGCCTCCTGCTCGGCGATGGCGTTGCGCAGCTCGCGGGTGGCCAGGTACTGCAGGCGCAGGTCTATCGACAACGCCAAGGTCTTTCCGGCCTTGGCGTTCTTGGTAACCTGGATGTCCTTGATCAGCCGGCCGCGCCGGTCCTTGATCACCTGACGCTTGCCGGGCACCCCGGCGAGCCATTCGTCATAGGCCAGCTCCACACCCTCGCGACCGTGATCGTCGAGGTCGGTGAAGCCGACCATGTGCGCGGTGACATCACCGGCCGGGTAGAAGCGGCGGAACTCTTCCAGGCCATAGACGCCCGGCACTTTCAGGTCGAGCACATGCTGACCCTGTTCCGGGGTCAGGCCACGGACCAGATAGATGAATTCCTTGTTGGCCTGCTGGGTAAGACGCTCGACCAGTTGCTGCGGGTTCTGCCCCAGGGCGGCGGCCAGTTGCGGCCAGCGTTCTTTCGAGGCCTGCATTTCCTTGGGGTTGGCCCACAGGGTGGTGACCGGGGTACTGACGGCCAGGGGCTCGCCATTGCGGTCGGTGATCAGGCCACGGTGGGCGGGGATAGGAATGTGTCGCAGGCTGCGGGCATCGCCCTGGCCCTTGAGGAAGTCGCGGTCGACCACCTGCAGGTCGATGATGCGCCAGCAGATGGCACCGACCATCAACGCCAGCAAGCCGATCACCACGCGGAAGCGCCAGGGATAAAGTGCGCCTTCGAGCTTCATCATGGCGCCACCATCCGCACTTCATCAGCCGCCGGCACGCGCATCTTGAGCTGCTCGGAGGCCAGGCTCTCGATACGGCTGGCCGCGGTCCAGGTGCTTTGCTCGAGGATCAACCGGCCCCATTCGGCCTGGGCCTTGTCGCGCTCGCTCAGCTCGCCGTACAGGGTGTTGAGCAATTGACGGTTCCAGTGCGCGCTGTAGGACACGGCGATAGCCGAAATCAGCACGCCGACGAACAGCAGAAGCATCAGGAAGCTTCCGCCTGGCAATGGCTTGGCGAACAGGCGGCTCACCGCAACTTCTCCGCCACCCGCATCACGGCGCTGCGCGACCGCGGGTTGGCCTTGAGTTCGGCGTCGGAGGCGAACTGTGCCTTGCCGATGAGCTTGATCTTCGGCTCGAAGACCTTGTGCTGCACCGGCAGGTTGCGCGGCAGGTTGTCTGCCTCGCCCTTGACCAGTTTGCGCATGAACAGCTTGACGATACGATCTTCCAACGAGTGGAAGCTGATCACCGCCAGGCGGCCACCGACTTCGAGGGCATCGAGCGCGGCCTCAAGGCCGCTCTCGAGGTCGCCCAGTTCGTTGTTGACATGGATACGCAGGCCTTGGAAGGCGCGGGTCGCCGGGTTCTTGCCCTTTTCCCAGGCCGGGTTGGCGACCTTGAGCACCTCGGCCAAATCGGCGGTACGGGTGAACGGCTGCTTCTCGCGGCGCTCGACCACGGCGCGTGCCATGCGGCCGGCAAAACGCTCTTCGCCGTACTCTTTGAACACCCGGGCGATTTCTTCGACGCTGGCGCTGGCGATGAACTCGGCGGCGCTGATGCCCTGGGCGGGGTTCATGCGCATGTCCAGCGGGCCATCGTTGAGGAAGCTGAAGCCGCGCTCGGGGTCATCCAGCTGTGGCGAGGACACGCCCAGGTCGAGCAGGACGCCGCTGACCTTGCCGTCCAGGCCGCGGGCGCGCACTTCGTCGCCGAGCTCGGCAAAGCTGCGCTGCACAATGACAAAGCGGCCGTCTTCGGCCGCCAGCGCTTGCCCGGTGGCAATCGCTTGAGGATCTTTGTCGAACCCCAGCAGCCGCCCTTGCGGCCCGAGCTTGCTGAGGATCAGGCGGCTGTGGCCGCCACGCCCGAAGGTGCCGTCCAGATAGCAACCGTCGGCGCGCAAGGCCAATGCCTCGACAGCTTCGTCGAGCAGGACGGTGATGTGGTTGAAGCCGCTATCTATGGTCACAGGATCAGGTCACGCAAATCATCGGGCATGGCGCCCGGTTGTTGAATAGCTGCGAGGTCGGCTGCCGAAACCGCGTTCCAGGCATCCTCGTCCCACAGCTGGAATTTATTCAGCTGCCCCACCAGCATCGCCTTCTTGTCCAGCTTGGCGTACTCACGCAGGCGTGGCGGCACCAGGAAACGCCCGCTGCCATCGAGCTCCAGGTCCACCGCGTTACCGATCAGCAAACGCTGCAGGCGGCGGTTTTCCTCACGCAACGATGGCAAGGCGCGCAACTTGGCTTCTATCTGTTCCCACTCATCGAGGGGATAAACACACAAGCAGGGGTCAACGGCGTCGATGGTCACGATCAGTTGACCATTGCAACGCGAATCGAGCTCGTCACGGTACCGGCTCGGCATGGCGAGACGGCCCTTGGCATCGAGACTGACGGCGTTGGCTCCGCGGAACACGGCTGTGATTCCCCACAATGTTAGCTTTTTTGTGTCAGAAAACCCACTTCATCCCACTTTCTGCCACTTGCGCACACTATAGGAATCCGCCCGCCACACCGTCAAGGCACGTTCATAAGGAAATCCCTTACAGGACGGCGATTTAGCGCAACAAAGGAAGGCCGAAGGAATACCGGAGAGGAAAAATGGCGGGAAAAATCAAACACACTCAAGTGGATAGAGTGCGAAGTTAAAGTGATTTATTAAGAGTAAGATTTTTTTGGTATTACCAGGACACATCTGCTATCGATTCAAGCAGGGAAGGAAGAGGTGGAGAGTCGATCTGTAAGCCGGGTTTTGTCGAGGACAGTCATTCCTCTACGACGGCCATCACTGGACGCCTCTAGCAACCTACCCGGTTCCGACGCGGGCCACGCCGTATGGAACCCTATTTGGTCTTGCTCCGAGTGGGGTTTACCTAGCCACGGACTGTTGCCAGCCGTGCGGTGCGCTCTTACCGCACCTTTTCACCCTTACCGGCACCGAAGTGCTTAGGCGGTTGTTTTCTGTGGCACTTTCCGTAGGCTCGCGCCTCCCAGGCGTTACCTGGCACTCCGCCCTATGGAGCCCGGACTTTCCTCCCCCGCCCCTTGCGGAACAAAAGACGGCAGCGACTGTCCGATCGACTCTCCGCCGCCAAGGTTACCGGGACACGCGCTCGAGAACAAGCGAGACGACAACCAATATCACTACGCCATTAGTCGGCCTTCTGTTTCTCCAAGGCCAATTGATAGAGCAGGTTCTTGCGCACACCGGTAATTTCCGCCGCCAACGCCGCCGCTTTCTTCAGCGGCATCTCGGCCAGCAGCAGATCCAGCACGCGCTGGGCTTCGGCGCTGATTGCCTGCTCGCCCTCCGGCGCGCTCCAGCCGGCCACCAACACCACGCACTCGCCACGCTGCTGGTTGCTGTCGCCCTGCACGAACCCGCGCAACTCAGCCAACGGCAAGCCCTTGAGGGTCTCGAAGGTCTTGCTGATCTCGCGAGCCAGCACGGCTGGGCGCTCCCCCCCGAACACCGCCTCCATGTCTTCCAGGCACTCCAGGATACGGTGCGGCGCCTCATAGAAGATCAAGGTCCGCGGCTCTTCCTTGACCTGCTCCAGGCGTGCCCGGCGCCCGGCCGCCTTGGCCGGCAGGAAGCCTTCGAAGATGAAGCGGTCCGACGGCAAGCCCGCCGCCGACAATGCGGCGATCAACGCGCAGGCACCCGGCACCGGCACCACCTGCACCCCGGCGGCGCGCGCTTGACGCACCAGGTGATAGCCAGGATCGGAAATCAACGGCGTGCCGGCATCGGACACCAGCGCCACATCGTCGCCCGCCAGCAAGCGAGTGATGAAGCGCCCGCCCTCGTCGCGCTCGTTGTGCTCATGGCAGGCCGCCAGCGGCGTATCGATGCCAAAATGCTGCAGCAGGCGCACCGAGTGGCGCGTGTCCTCGGCGGCGATCAGGCTGACCTGGGCCAGCACCTTCAGCGCCCGCGCGCTCATGTCGTCGAGGTTGCCGATGGGCGTGGCCACCACATACAACTTGCCCAACGCGGAATTCGAACCCCCTGCACCATCAGTCACTGCGCACACCTGCTTTCACGGATCAAAGGCCGCCATTGTAGCCCGAGCGCCGGCAACAGGGCGCAAAGAACTTCGCCCTGCGCCGCGCGCCAGCCACCTATAGTGAAGGTTCACCGTCGGCAACATCGCGCCGGGCGCGAGGCTTGGGTACAATTGCCGGCCAACTTGATCGAGTAACAGGACCTTTACATGATCGCTTGCCTGCGGCTGCTCACAGCCCTCTGCCTCGCTGCCCTGCTGGCAGCCTGCGCCAGCTCGCCCTCATCCAGCCTGGGCGAACTGCCGCGCACCCCGGACGCCAGCATCGAGCAACTGCTCGACAAGGCGGCTTCCAGCAAGTCCGCCGAGGACGCGGCCCTGCTGCGCCTGAGCGCCGCCGACCTGGCCTACAAGCAGAAGGACTTCCCGCGCGCGGCTCGCATCCTCGAGCAGGTGCAACTGGAGCCGCTCAAGCCTGCCCAGCAAGTGTTCGCCTCGACCCTGGCCGCCGAGCTGGCGATGAGCCGCAACCAGCCCAAGGCCGCCCTGACCGCCCTCGCCCACCCCAGCCTGCAACGGGTCGGCGAACTGCCGGACGAGCAGCAGGCGCGCACCTATAGCGTGCACGCTGCAGCCCTCGAGGCCGACGGCCAGGCCCTGGCGGCCGCCCAGCAGCGCGTGGCACTGAGCCCGCTGCTCAGCGGCCAGGCCGCCACCAGCAACCAAGACGCGATCTGGGCCCTGGTCGCCGCGCTGCCCGCCGAACAGCTGCAGCAACCGGCCGCCAACGAAACCCTGGCCGGATGGACCAGCCTGGCCTTCGCCGTGAAAAGTGCCGGCACCCTCGAGCAGCAACAGGCCGCCATCGACACCTGGCGCAAGCAACACCCGGACCACCCGGCCGCCAAACAGCTGCCCACGGCGCTGGTCAAGCTCAAGGAACTGGCCAGCCAACCGCTGACCAAGATCGCCCTGCTGCTGCCCCAGGAAGGCCCGCTGGCCGGTGTCGCCCGCGCCCTGCGCGACGGCTTCATGGCCGCCCACTTCCAGGCCGCACAAGGTGGCCAGCCAGCACCGGCGGTACAGGTGTTCGACAGCTCGCGCATCACCTCCCTCGACGACTTCTACCGCCAAGCCCAGGCCGCCGGCGTGCAACTGGTGGTCGGCCCACTGGAAAAACCACTGGTGAAGAAACTCGCCGGCTACCCGCAGCTGCCGATCACCACCCTGGCCCTGAACTACGCCGATGCCGGGCAGAAAGCCCCGCCGCAGCTGTTCCAGTTCGGCTTGGCCGCCGAAGACGAAGCCCGCGAAGTGGCCCGCCGCGCCCGCGCTGACGGCATGGTCCGCGCCGTGGCCCTGGTGCCGAGCGGCGAATGGGGCGACCGCGTGCTGGCGGCCTTCCGCCAGGACTGGGAAAGCAACGGCGGCACCCTGCTCGCCGCCGAGCGCATTGCCCAGCCCGTCGCCCTGGCCCAGCAGATTGCCCAGCTGTTCCAGCTGCGCCAGAGCGAAGCCCGGGCCAAGAGCCTGCAAAGCACCGTGGGCGGCAACATCGCCGCGCAACCGTCGCGCCGCCAGGACATCGACTTCATCTTCCTCGCCTCGACCCCACAGCAGGCCCAGCAGATCAAGCCGACCCTGAACTTCCAGTACGCCGGCGACGTGCCGGTCTACGCCACCTCCAACCTGTACAGCGCCAGCGGTGACGTGAACCAGTACAACGACATGAACGGCATCCGCTTCTGCGAAACGCCATGGCTGCTCGACACCAGCAACAGCCTGCGCCAGCAGGTGGTCCAGCAGTGGCCGCAGGCAGCCGGCAGCCTCGGCCGCCTGTACGCCATGGGCGTCGATGCCTACAGCCTGGCGCCGCGCCTGGGCCAGCTCAAGGCCCTGCCGGACAATCGCGTCGAAGGTCTGTCCGGTAGCCTGAGCATGAGCCCGAGCCAGCGCGTGGAACGCCAGCTGCCATGGGCCGAGTTCGCCGGCGGCCAGGTCAAGCGCCTGCCGGACACCCCGCGCTAATGCCCAGCGCATCGCCCAGTTGCGCCGGCCAAGCTGCTGAAGACCAGGCCCTTGCCTTTCTGCAAGGGCACGGCCTGCAGTTGCTGACGCGCAACTGGCGATGCAGCGGTGGCGAGCTCGATCTGGTCATGCTCGATGCCGATACAGTAGTATTCGTCGAAGTCCGCTACCGGTGGCACGCGCAGTTCGGCGGAGCGCTCGGCAGCATCGATGGGCGCAAGCAGCAGCGACTGGCGCTTGCCGCCAACCTTTTCCTGCAGCACGAGCCCCGTTGGGCCGACCAGCCCTGCCGCTTCGACGTCGTCGCGCTGCAGGGCAAGGGGCACGCCGGGCAACCGCTTCAATGGCTGAAAAACGCCTTCGAATGCTGAACCCTATTCGATTTTTTTGCTCTATGTTTCGCGGGCTGGTCACTGTTGCGCGCCGCGCCAGCCACCGCCCCACTTAAGGTCACACCAGATGGACATGCAATCCCGAATTCGCCGGCTGTTCCAGGCCAGCATCGACACCAAGCAACAGGCAATGGACATCCTGGCACCCCACATCGAGCAGGCCAGCCTGGTCATGGTCAACGCCCTGCTCAGCGACGGCAAGATGCTCGCCTGCGGCAACGGCGGTTCGGCCGGCGATGCCCAGCACTTTTCCTCGGAACTGCTCAACCGCTTCGAGCGCGAGCGCCCGAGCCTGCCGGCCATCGCCCTGACCACCGACAGCTCCACGCTCACCTCGATCGCCAACGATTACAGCTACAACGAAGTGTTCTCCAAGCAGATCCGCGCCCTGGGCCAGCCCGGTGACGTCCTGCTGGCGATCTCCACCAGCGGCAACTCGGCCAACGTGATCCAGGCGATCCAGGCCGCGCACGACCGCGAAATGATTGTCGTCGCCCTGACCGGCCGCGACGGCGGCGGCATGGCCTCGCTGTTGCTGCCCGAGGACGTGGAAATCCGCGTCCCTTCGAGCGTCACCGCGCGCATCCAGGAAGTCCACCTGCTGGCGATCCACTGCCTGTGCGACCTGATCGACAGCCAACTGTTCGGGAGTGAAGAATGATCCCCAAGCGTCTCGGCCTGATGGCCCTCACCCTGTGCCTGGGCCTGTCCGGCTGCAGCTCGGTCCTGACCTCGGCACGCAATTCGCCGATCGAGGATGACCGCGGCACCCGCACCATCGGCAGCAAGATCGACGATTCGCTGATCGAGACCAAGGTCTCGGTCAACATCGCCAAGGCCAACCCGGACCTGGACAAGGGCTCGCACATCGTCGTCAGCAGCTACAACGGCGTTGTCCTGCTGGCCGGCCAGACCCCGCGCGCCGACCTCAAGTCCCTCGCCGAGCAGACCGCCGGCCAGGTACAACGGGTCAAGAAAGTACACAACGAGCTGCAGGTGATGCAGCCCTCGTCGATTCTGGCGCGCAACAACGATGCCTGGCTGACCACCAAGATCAAGACCCAGATGCTGACCGACGAGAACGTCCCCAGCTCGCGAATCAAGGTGATCACCGAAAACGGCATCGTCTACCTGCTCGGCCTGGTGCGTCAGCAAGAAGCCAACGCCGCCACCAACGTGGTGCAGGGCGTATCGGGCGTGCAGAAGATCGTCAAGCTGTTCGAATACATCGATTGACTCTCTCGCCGGCTTGCCGGCGAACCAACCCCACCAGGAAACACCCATGAAGAAGTTGTTGCTGCCCACCCTGCTGATCGGCGCCTTCGCCACCCTCGCCGGCTGCTCCACCCCGAGCGTCATCGTCCTCAACGACGGCCGCGAACTGCAGACCACCGACACCCCGTACTACGACCGCGACTCCGGCTTCTATGAGTTCAAACAACTCGATGGCAAGCCGACCCGCATCAACAAGGACCAGGTTCAGACCATCAAGGACCTGTGATCCGCACCGCGGCAAAAAAAAGGCGACCCATCTGGATCGCCTTTTTTGTTACTTGACCACCTTCAAGCTGGGTCGACCGCTGGGGCGCGGCGGCTGACCACCACCCGGCGGCGGACCCTCGTCATCCGGCTCGACGCTATCGTCGGCGAGGTCTTCCTCATCGTCCAGCGGCGGCTCCAGCTCAAAGACCATGCCCTGGCCGTTCTCCCGGGCGTAGATACCCAGGATCGCGCTGGCAGGCACATAGAGCGAGTGGGCGACGCCACCGAAGCGCCCTTCGAAGCTCACCGCCTCGTTGTCCATGTGCAGGTTGCGCACGGCACTGGGAGAGATGTTCAGGACGATCTGGCCATCGCTGGCAAAACCTTGTGGCACCTGGACAGCCGGGTATTCGGCATTGACCAGCATGTGGGGCGTGCAATCGTTGTCGACGATCCACTCGTACAGCGCGCGAACCAGATAGGGGCGACTGGAGTTCATCAACGGCTCCTCTTAAACCTTGCGCATTTCACGTTCGGCAGCGGACAGGCTCGCCTGGAAAGGCTCGCGGGCGAACTGTCGCTCCATGTATTCCAGCAGCGGCTTGGCCTGCCGCGGCAATTCGATACCCATTATCGGCAATCGCCAAAGGATGGGCAGTAGACAACAATCGACCAGGCTTTGCTCCTCGCTCATGAAGCACGGCATCTCACCGAACAACGGCGCCACGCCGGTCAGGCTTTCACGCAGTTCCTTGCGCGCCAGGGCCCTGGCCGCATCGCTGTTGCGCGTATCAAGCACGGTGTCGGCCAGGCTGCACCAGTCGCGCTGAATGCGGTGCATCAGCAAGCGGCTGTTGCCACGCGCCACCGGGTAGACCGGCATCAACGCGGGGTGCGGGTAACGCTCCTCGAGGTACTCCATGACCACGGTCGACTCGTACAGCGCCAGGTCGCGGTCGACCAGGGTCGGCAGGCTGCCATAAGGGTTAACCTCGACCAACTTGGGCGGCAGGCGATCGGCGGCGACATCGATGATCTGCACGGCGACGCCTTTTTCGGCGAGCACCAGGCGAACCCGATGGGAGTAATGATCAGCGGGGTCGGAATAGCAGGCTAACCTGTTGGTTGCGCCCATGTAGCGCCTCCTCGCACGGGATGCTTGTAAAACTGTAAATGAAAACGCGCCCGGGGGGGGGGGGGGGGGGGGGGGGGGGGGGGGGGGGGGGGGGGGGG
>NZ_JBMDJI010000031.1:0-50007 GCF_057809115.1 Pseudomonas sp. FG47 | reverse complement strand
ACGCCGATTACGGCCTGCAACACCCGTAGGAGCCAGCTTGCTGGCGAACCAGGCGACGCAGTAGATGCCACCGGCCCGTAGGCGCCAGCCACTTACCACGCCGCTCTAGAACGCCGCCTTGAAGATCGCCTCGATCTCCACCTGGCTGGCCACCCGTGGGTTGGTCAACCCGCAGGCATCCTTCAACGCATTGGCCGCCAGCACCGGCACATCCTCGACCTTGGCCCCCAGCTCTGCCAGCCCGGCCGGGATGCCGATGGCCGCCGCCAGGTGCTCGATGGCCGAAATCGCCGCCCCGGCGCCCTGCTCGGCATCCAGCCCACACACCTTGACCCCCATGGCCTTGGCCACGTCACGCAGGCGCGCCGCGCTGACCTTGGCATTGAAACGCTGCACATGGGGCAGCAACACCGCGTTGCACACCCCATGGGGCAAGTCGTAGTAGCCGCCAAGCTGATGCGCCATGGCGTGCACATAACCCAGCGAGGCATTGTTGAACGCCATCCCCGCGAGGAACTGGGCATAGGCCATGTTCTCCCGCGCCTGCAGGTCGGCGCCGTCGGCAACCGCCTGGCGCAGGTTGTCGTTGATCAGGCTGATGGCCTTGAGCGCGCAGGCATCGGTGATTGGCGTGGCGGCGGTCGAGACATAGGCCTCGATGGCATGGGTCAGCGCATCCATGCCAGTGGCCGCGGTCAGGCCCTTGGGCATGCCGGCCATCAGCGCCGGGTCGTTGACCGAGAGAATTGGCGTGACGTTGCGGTCGACGATGGCCATTTTCACATGGCGCGCCTCGTCGGTGATGATGCAGAAGCGGGTCATCTCGCTGGCAGTGCCGGCGGTGGTGTTGATCGCGATCAGCGGCAACTGCGGTTTGCTCGAACGGTCGACGCCCTCGTAGTCGCTGATATGCCCACCGTTGGTGGCGCACAGGGCAATGCCCTTGGCGCAGTCGTGGGGCGAGCCGCCGCCCAGCGACACCACGCAATCGCAGCCCTCGCGGCGCAGCATGGCCAGCCCTGCCTCGACGTTGGCGATGCTCGGGTTGGGCTTGGCGCCGTCGAACACCCGCGCGTCGATGTCGCGCATCGCCAGCATGCCGGCGATCCGCTCGGCCACGCCGGCCTTGACCAGGCCCACGTCGGTGACGATCAACGCCTTGCGCAAGCCATAACCGGCGATGGCGGTCATCGCCTCCTCCAGGCAGTCGATGCCCATGATATTGACGGCGGGGATGAAGAACGTGCTGCTCATGGCCAGGTCCTCTCAAGCGAATGGTAGGGCTTGAGCATCTGCCTGAACGCGCCGTGCGGCGTTGATCCAGCGCAAGTCTTGCCGCGCAAGCACAGGGGCCTGGGTGAAATAGCCCGGGAGCGGGCGTGATGCCCTGCCGGCCCTTGCAATCAGCGAATTTTCCCACGCAGTACAAGGAAAATACTGGCAAGACGTTCGCTTTCCAGCCCTTTACGGTGCCCATGTCTTGCAACCGAACGCCTCTGTACGCACCGCGCGCCAGGTGCAACGCGACCACACCTTCATGGCTACCGTGGTCGGCCCGAAGGAGGAAGAAATCTATTGCGATGAATGGGGCCGGGTGAAGGTCAGCTTCCCCTGGGATCGCGAGAGCCAGGACAACGCGTTCAGTTCCTGCTGGGTACGCGTCTCCCAAAGCTGGGCCGGGGGCAGTTGGGGCTCCATGGCCATTCCGCGGATCGGCCAGGACGTGATCATCCAGTACGTCAATGGTGACCCTGACCAACCGATGATTACCGGGCGTACCTACTGTGGCGATCAGCTACCGCCGTACGACCTGCCCGAGCACAAGACCCGCATGACCACCAAGAGCCAGACCCACAAGGGCGATGGCTACAACGAGCTGCGCTTCGAGGATGAGCTGGGGCGCCAGGAAGTGTTCACCCGTTCTCTATCCGGTCACGGCAGAACTAAAAAGTTGTGTGACCGGCCATGCCCGGAGCTGAACTGGCGGGCCTCCTTCAGCCCATGAACAACCGATAGGCCGGATTGTCCGTCTCGTCCCAGTACGGGTAGCCCATGGCCTCCAGCGCCTGCGGCAACCCTGCCAGTTCCTCGTCCGGCACCTCCAGCCCGGCGAACACCCGTGCCTGGGCGGCGCCGTGGTTGCGGTAGTGGAACAGGCTGATGTTCCAGCGCTTGCCCAAGCGTTCGAGAAAGCCCAGCAAGGCCCCTGGGCGCTCGGCAAACTCGAAGCGCAGCACCCGTTCCTTGGCCCCTGGCGCCGCGTGTCCGCCCACGGTATGGCGCACGTGCAGCTTGGCCAGCTCGTTGTCGGTCATATCTAGCACCTGGTAACCCTGCTCGGCCAGGCTGGCCAGCAAGGCTTCGCGCGGGTCGTGCTGGGGATGGGTCTGCACGCCAACGAACAGGCGCGCCTCCTTGCCTGGGTGATAGCGATAGTTGAACTCGGTGATCTGGCGCTTGCCCAGCGCCAGGCAGAAAGCGCGGAAGCTCCCCGGGCGCTCGGGGATGGTCACGGCGACGACGGCCTCGCGCTGCTCGCCCAGCTCGGCGCGCTCGGCCACATGGCGCAGGCGGTCGAAATTGACGTTGGCGCCGGAATCGATGGCCACCAATGTCTGCCCCTGGGCGCCTGTGCGGGCCACGTACTTCTTGATCCCGGCCACGGCCAACGCGCCGGAGGGTTCGGTGATGGAGCGGGTGTCGTCGTAGATGTCCTTGATCGCCGCGCACAATTCATCGCTGTTGACCGTCACCACGTCATCGACGAAGTGCCGGCACAGCTCAAAACAGTGCGCGCCGATCTGCGCCACCGCCACGCCATCGGCGAAGGTGCCGACCTGCGCCAGCACCACCCGCTCGCCGGCGGCCATGGCCGCCTGCAGGCAGTTGGAGTCCTCGGGCTCCACGCCAATCACCTTGACCTCGGGGCGCAGGTACTTGACGTAGGCGGCGATGCCGGCGATCAGCCCGCCGCCGCCCACCGGCACGAAGATCGCGTCCAGCCGGCCCGGGTGCTGGCGCAGGATCTCCATGGCCACCGTGCCCTGGCCGGCGATCACATCAGGGTCGTCGAACGGCGGCACGAAGGTCGCGCCCTGGCGGTCGGCCAAGGCCAGGGCATGGGCCAGGGCATGGGGGAAGCTCTCGCCATGCAACAGCACATTCCCGCCTCGCGAACGCACGCCCTCGACCTTGAGCGAGGGCGTGGTGGTGGGCATGACGATGGTCGCCTTCAGCCCCAGGTGCGCGGCGGCCAGGGCCACGCCCTGGGCGTGGTTGCCGGCCGAGGCGGTGATCACCCCGCGGGCGCGCTGGGCGGGGTTCAGCCGCGACAGGCGGGTGTAGGCGCCACGGATCTTGAAGGAGAAGGTCGGTTGCAGGTCCTCGCGCTTGAGCAGCACCTGGTTGCCCAGGCTGGCCGACAGCGCCGGGGCGGCTTGCAACGGGGTTTCGATGGCCAGGTCGTACACTGGCGCCGAGAGAATCCGCCGCACCTGCTCGGACAACAGTTGCTGGGGCGTTGCGGGGGTACGCGAAGGAAGGCTGAGGCTGGTCATCGATGACTCCTGGTTTTTAATGGGCCCGGGAGTCAGAGAGAAAAAACCCGCCTCCAGGGCGGGTTCGGTGCGTGTACGCGCTAGCCCGCCAATCCGATAATGGCGGTAATAATGCTCAGGGCGCGGCACTGCAGGCGTGTGTTCATGGGTTGGGAAAGTAGCCTGAGGCCACTTGGCAAGTCAACACATGCAGGCCATTGCGTAAGACCTGAGCGCAAAATTCCCCATTGATGCCTAGCAAGCCAATCACCCGGTCCCCCTTTTCCCCAATCACCTCGGTATCGTGCGCGGCATCGAATCCTCCTTGAAAAGGTGCACCCATGAAGCTGTTCGAACCGTTGCAACTTGGCCCGCTGACCCTGCCCAACCGGGTGTTCATGGCGCCGCTGACCCGCCTGCGCAGCCTGGAGCCAGGCGACATCCCCACGCCGCTGATGGCTGAGTACTACCGCCAGCGCGCCAGTGCCGGGCTGATCATCAGCGAAGCCACGCAGATATCGTTCCAGGCCAAGGGCTATTCCGGCTCGCCGGGCATCCATACCGCCGAGCAGATCGCCGGCTGGCGCCGGGTCAACGCTGGCATCCACGCCGACGGCGGCCACAGTGCCGTGCAGGTGTGGCATACCGGCCGGGTTTCGCACACCTCGCTGCAGCCCGACGGCCAGGCACCGGTGGCGCCATCGGCGCTGCCGGCCAATGCCCGCACCACCCTGCGTGACGAAAACCACAAGGTGATCCGGGTCGAGACCTCGACCCCGCGCGCCTTGAGCGAGGCAGAGATCGCCGGCATCGTCGCCGACTTCGGCCAGGCCGCGAGCAATGCTCGTGAAGCCGGTTTCGATTTCATCGAGCTGCACGCTGCCCACGGCTACCTGCTGCACCAATTCCTCACCCCCAGTGCCAACACCCGTGCAGACCGCTACGGCGGCAGTATCGAGAACCGCGCGCGCATCGTGCTGGAGGCGGTGGATGCCGCCATCGCCCAGTGGAACGCGGACCGCGTGGGTATCCGCATCTTCCCGCTGGGTGGTTTCAACGGCATCGACAATGGCGAGGACCAGGAGGCTGCCGGGCTGTACCTGATCGGCGAACTGGCCAAGCGCAACCTGGCCTACCTGCACTTGTCCGAGCCGGACTGGGCCGGTGGCAAGCCGCTGCGCGACGAGTTCCGCGAGGCCATTCGCGCTGCCTATCCGGGGGTGATCGTCGCGGCCGGGGCCTATACCGTCGACAAGGCCGAAGACCTGCTGGCCCGTGGCCTGATCGATGCGGTGGCGTTCGGCCGCGCGTTCATCGCCAACCCGGACCTGGTCGAGCGCTTGCAGCAACAGGCACCGCTGAACCCGCATCGGGCGCAGTTCGACTACGCCAATGGGGCCGAGGGATACACAGACTATCCTTTCCTGCGCCAGGCTTGAGTGGTTGGCGGATTTGCTCATGTGGACGCCCGCCTTGCTGACCAAGCGAGCGACGCGGTGACTGGCACGGGCCTTGCCGGTGTTCGCAGGCTTTGCCGGCTCCTACGGGGTTACTCGACAGGGCCTGGGCCGCAGTTCAGATCTCCCATGGCACACCGCCCTCCCAACGCGCCACCAGCAGGTCGATGAAGCCACGCACCCGTGGCGACAGATGGCGCTTGCTGGGGTAAACGATGCGGATCGGGTCTGCCGGTGGCCGGTAAGCGTGCAGCACCTCGACCAAATCCCCCGCGCGCAAGTCGTCGCTGGTGATGTAGGTCGGCAGGTGAATCAGCCCGAATCCCGCCCGCGCGCCGGCGAGCATGGCCTCGGAGCTGTCGATGTTGAGCCGCCCCGGCTCCTCGCACAGGTGTAGTCCGGTGTCGGTGCGAAAGCGCCACGGCGCGGACTTCTCGCCGACCAGGAAGGCAATCTTGTCATGCCCATACAAGTCCGCCGGCGCCTGCGGCGTGCCGTGGCGCTCGAGGTAGCCGGGCGAGGCGCAGGTGACGAACTGCTGCCAGGCCACGGTGCGGGTCAACAGCTGCGAGTCTTCCTTCGGCGCGCCGATGCGCAGCGCCACGTCGACGCCCTCCTCGACCAGGTCGACACAACGGTCGGTGAAACGGATATCCGCGCGCAGCTCAGGCCACTGCTTGAGATAGGCGTCGAGGATCGGCAGCACATGACGCTGGCCGAACGACAGCGGCGCGGTCAGGCGCAGGGTACCGGTGGGCTTGCCGCGACGCTGGGCCATGGTGGTCTCGACCTCGTCGAGGTCGTCGAGGATCTGCCGCCAGCGCTCGAAGGCCACCAGCCCCTCGTCGGTCAGGCTCAGCTTGCGCGTGGTGCGATTGAGCAGGCGCACGCCCATGCGCGCCTCCAGGCGGGCGATACCCTTGCCCACCGCCGAGCGGGTCAGGCCCAGACTCAGCGCCGCGGCCGTGAAACTACCGGCCTTCACGGCACTGACGAAGGCGGCGATATCGCCGAAGCGGTTGGGTTCCATGGTGTCGTTCCGATTGAGCCAAGACCTGCTAGATGGGTGCGTGTTGGCCGATTGCAAGCCTCAGAACTGCACGCCACGGGTCAGGCCACCATCGACCAGCAGATTGGTGCCGGTGATGAAGCTTGCCGCAGGGCTGGCCAGGAACACCGCCGCCCGCGCCACTTCATCGGGCCGTGCCATGCGCCCCAGTGGGTTGGCGGCCAGGCTGCGGGCGAAGGCCTCGGGCTGTTCGCGCTCGATCTTGCCCCATACACCGTCGGCGAAATAGACATTGCCCGGCGACACGCAGTTGACCCGGATACCGTCACGGGCATGTCGTGCCGACAAGGTCTTGCCATAGTGGTTGAGGGCGGCCTTGAGCACCCCGTAAGGCTCGTCGAAGCTACTCAGCTCACGCCCCGAGACACTGGAAATCAGCACCACCGCCGCCCGCGTCGAAGCCTGCAACCACGGCAAGGCCGCCGTGACCAGGCCCACCGTGCCAAGCAGGTCGGTCTCGAACGCCTGGCGCCAGATCGCCGCCTCACGGCCATGGGCCAAAGCGCTGACATTGGGCACGACGACATCGATACCGCCCAGCCACTCGCCGGCCTGTTCAACCCAGCTGATAACCTGCCCGGCCTTGGTGATATCCACCGCCCACCCTCGGGCGTGCTCGCCCAGCTCGGCCTCGACGGCCCGCACCCCGGCTTGCTCGCGGGCGCAAAACGCCACCTGTGCTCCTTCGGCGAGGAAGGTTTCGACAATCGCCCGGCCAATCCCGCGTGTGCCGCCACTGACCAATACCCGTGCGCCTTGCAGTTGCAGATCCATGAAACCTGTCCTCTGGCTGGTTGAAGTGGCGCGAGTCTAAGCGCCAAAGCCCGTCGAACCGCCTCGCGGGGCGAGAAAAGCCAAGCAGTTCGACATTGCCGAACAAACACGCCAGCAACCCTCGTCGATTGCGGGCACAATGGCCAGCCATAGCACAACCGGGACCGCGCCATGTCCACCAACAGCCGCCAGATCCAGTCCCTCGAGCGGGCCATGCACCTGCTCGAACTCATCCGCGCCGAGGGCGGGCGCGCGCGTCTGAACGATCTGGCCGAACGCAGCGGCCTGGGCAAGAGCACCGTGCATGGGCTGCTCGATACCCTGATGTCGCTGGGCTACGTCAGCCGCGATCAGCGCCATTACGCCCTGGGCCTGCGCCTGCGCCAGCTGGCACAACCGGTGAACGAGGCCGAACAGCGCCTGCGCCAGGCCTTCACCCCGGCCCTGCGCGCCTTCGCCGAGCTGAGCGGCGAAAGCTGTTTTCTCGCCGTGCCCGGCGGCACCCGCGCCTACCTCACCCTGGCGGCGCTCGACGGCCGTGGCCAGGCCCTGCAGCTGGCGGCGGACACCCGCCGCGATGGCCTGTGCACCTCGGCGATCGGCAAGGTGCTGCTGGCCCACGACCGCCAGCTGGCGCGGCAGCTGGCTCGCACCCAAGCGCTGCCCGACACCCTGGAACAGGAACTGCGCCAGGTCGCCAACCTGGGCTATGCCCTGGACCTGGCCGCCTCACGCCCTGGCCTGCATTGCTTCGCCTTGCCCTTGCGCCTGCGCGGCCAGGTGGTCGCCGCGCTGGGTGCCGGCGGCCCGGCCGAGCGCTTGCAAGCGCCGGTGATGCGGCGCATGGCGAGCCGAGCGATGCGCGCGATGTTCGACCTGATGAAATGCTAGTGTCCTGTCTCGGAAGTACGTTCTATTCTGGCCACTGGCAACGTGCTCGGGCGCCCAAGACATCGGCGACAGTGAACAACTTGTTTGCGAAACGGGATACTAGCAGCAGCGTCCTGCCTGGCACTGGTCAAACACCGGGAACCGTCTTTAATTGCAGGTACAGCCCCAGCCCTCCGGTGCACGCCCATGAAGATCGTGGTCACCAGCATCCTCGTCGACGATCAGGCCAAGGCCCTGGCGTTCTACCACCATGTCCTGGGCTTCGAGCCCAAGCATGACATCCCTCTGGGCAAGCATCGCTGGCTGACCCTGACCTCACCCAACGACCCCAACGGTGTCGAGCTGCTGCTCGAACCCGACGCCCATCCAGCGGCCAGGACCTACAAGGCCGCCCTGAAGCAGGACGGTATCCCCGCCACCTCGTTCGGGGTGCGCGATATCCACGCCGAATACCAGCGCCTGTGCAAGGCCGGCGTGCAGTTCACCCAAGCGCCCATCGACCTGGGGCCGGTCACCGTGGCGGTGTTCGACGATACTTGCGGCAACCTGATCCAGATTGCCCAACGGCATTAGGCTCTGTACAAAACGCCTTGATACTCGTTCATGCTGCGTTGAAAACAGCCTCGCCTGACCTTTGTCTCAAGACTTTTCATACAGAGCCTAGGAGTCATCAACCTCCAGGCGCAACCTCGCGCACAACCCGTGGGGTGCCAGATTGCGCAACTGCACCTGCCCCCCCAGACGGCTGACGACCGTACTGACGATCGACAAGCCAAGCCCTGCGCCGTTGGGCGCGTCCTTGCTGTAGAACCGCTCGAACACCCGCTCCAGCTCCGCCGAGGCAATCCCCGGCCCTTCATCCGCGACGTCCAGCACCAGCACCCGCGCTTCGCGGCGCAAGCTGACACGGATATGCCCGCCCGGTGGTGAATGGTCCACCGCGTTGGTCACCAGGTTCTGCAAGGCGATGCCTAGCGCGCCGGCGTCACTGACCATGTGGTAGTCGGCGCCCTCGGTGATGTCCAACGATGGCTCCTGGCCGCGCTCGAGAATCCACGGGGTCAGTTCTGCCAAGGTCTCGGTCACCAGTTGCGCCAGGTCCACCTCGGCCCAGTTGCGCTGCGCCAGCCTAGGCTCCAGGCGCGCCAGGGTCAGTAGCTGGTTGACCACCCGTGCCAGGCGATCCACGGCGCCCATCAGGTAGCCTAGCGCCTTGTCGCGCTCGGCCTCGCTGCTCGCGGCCTGGGCGTTCTGCGCATGCAGGCGCAGAATGGCCAGCGGCGTGCGCATCTCGTGGGCGGCGTCGGCAATGAAGCGGTGCTCGCGCCGCAGGAGTGCGTCGATCTGCGCCAGCAGGCGGTTGATCGCCGCCTGCATCGGCTCCAGTTCCTTGGGCAAGGGCACCAGTTGCAAAGGTTCCAGCGATTCGGCATGGCGCCCGCGAATGATTCGGGCCATGTTCTGCAATGGTCGCAGCCCCCAGCCGACACCCACCCAGACCAGCAGGGCCAGGGCCAGGCTGCCAAGCAGGAAAGGCGTCAAGGTATGCCGGACGATCCGCTCGATCAGGTCGAAACGCACTTCGTTGCGCTCACCCACCCAGATCAGCCAATGCTTTTCTGGCACCGGCAGCACGAAACTTCGCCAGCGTTGCCCCTGCAGCGTCAAGTCGGAAAAACCCGGGGCGCTCGGTGGCGTGGCGAACGTCGGCGCGCTAGGGGTATGCACCAACAGCTTGGCCTGGTCGTCCCACACCTGGAACGCCAACTTGCGCTCGTAGGGATGGCCGACCCGATGCCGACCAGCCTTGCCCAGTGCCTCGTCGAACGCCTGGTACAGCGCCTGGCGATGCGGCTCTTGCACCGGCAGGCTCATCACCCCTTGCAGGAGGCGGGCATTCTGCGCCAGGTGCGCATCGTAGACTTCGGTGATTTCATGGCGGCTGTCGTGGTAGTTGTAGAGCGCCAGCAGGCCACTGCCAGCCAGCAGCAAGAGCATGACCCGCCACAGGGTGCGTTGGCGCAACGAGCTCATACCTTGCCTTCCACCAGGTAGCCAATGCCACGCACCGTGCGGATCAGGCCGCTGCACAGTTTCTTGCGCAGTTGGTAGATGTTGACCTCGAGGGTGTTGCTCTCCGGCTCATCGTCCCAGCCGTACAGCAGTTGGGTCAGCCGCTCGCGGGTAAAGACCTTGCCCGGTTGTGCCAACAGTTCATGCAACAACAGGTACTCCTTGGGCGTGAGCACCACCGGCTGGCCATTGAAACGCACCTGACGGGTAGCCGGGTCGAGGCTGACGCCGGCATGTTCGATCAGTACCCGCGCGCGCCCGGCGCTGCGGCGCAACAAGGCGCGCAGGCGGGCCTTGAGTTCATTGAGGTCGAACGGCTTGACCAGGTAATCGTCGGCGCCGGCATCCAGCCCCGCGATGCGGTCATCGAGGGCGTCGCGGGCGGTGAGGATCAGCACCGGCACGGCGTCGCCACCCGCGCGCAGACGACGCAGCAGCTCCAGGCCATCCAGGCGCGGCAGGCCCAGGTCGAGTACCACCAGGTCGAACGTTTCGCCCTGCAGGGCATGCAAGGCTTGCTGCCCGTCCAGCAGCCAGTCGAGGGTGTAGCCCTCCAGGCGCAGGCCATCGCAGATACCCTCCCCCAGCGCGGCGTCATCTTCAACCAGCAGCAAGCGCATGCTCAGCCCTGTTTGTCCTTGATTGCCTTGAGTAAAGCATCGATTTCACCCCGTCGGCCCTGGTCGGCCAACGCCCGCCCCGGTCGCGGTGCGGCGTGGCGGGCCTTGTCCAGCGCGGCCAGGGCCTCGGTGTAACGACTCTGTCGGTACAGGTGGTCGGCCCAGAAATAGTTGCTGTCGAGACCGTCGGGGTTGATCGCCAGGGCCTGGCGTAACATCGCTTCGGCCTTGTCCGGGTCGCCGAAGCCCAGCGGCCAGCCCGGTACCCGGTCATACAAGGCGCCCAGGCTGGTATAGGCCGAGCCTTGCAAGGCGGTGGGGTCCAGCGCCAGGGCTTGCTCCAGGCTGTCGCGGGCGGCCTTGACCTTGCCCAACGCGCCCAGCCCGCCAGTGGCACCGGCCCAACTGCTGTTGACGATACCCTCCCAGATCAGCGGCTCGGCCGCGCCTGGGTACTGGCGCACGAACGCTGCCGTGTCCACTGCCAACGCCTCGAAGGCCTTGGCCCGCTGTGCTTCGGGCATCTGGTACTGGATTTGCGCCCAGCGCTGCTGCACATCGTTCAGGCGTTGGCTGCCGACTGGGTCCAAGGCCCACGCCAGGGAGGAGCACAGCAGCAAGCCGACCAGCATCGCACGCTTCATTTATTCGACTCCTTACCCGGATGGACGCTGTAGCGGCGGATCAGCGGCAGTTGCTTACGCAAGGCGCGGTCTATCACCCCCGGCAACATGCCGTTGACACGCACGAAAAGTTTTTCCGGCCAGCCCAGGTACAGCTCGCTGCGCTCGGCCTGCACGGCGGCGAGCACGGCGCGGGCGACGTCCTCGGGCTGATCCACGCCAACTTTCAGGGCCTGGTTGAGCGCCGTGGCGGCGCTGCTGTTCATGCCCGTGCGGGTCGCCCGGGGGGCGGCATAAAGCACATTCACCGGGGTATCGGCAAGCTCCCGGCGCAGGGCCTCGGAGAACCCGCGCAGGGCGAACTTGCTGGCGCAATAGGCGGCGTAGCCAGGGTAGCCGATCGAGCCATAGATGGAACCCACGTTGACCACCAGTGCCTGAGGCTGCTCGCGCAGCAGCGGCAAGCAGGCGCGGGTCAAGTGCATGGCAGCCTTGAGGTTTATATCCAGCAACTCGTCCAGGGCGACTTCATCGAGCTGCTCGAGCAAGGCGAAGCGATTGATCCCGGCGGCATTGACCAGCACGTTGACCCCACCCATCGCCCGCGCCGCCGCCAGCACGTCCGCACGGCCCTCCCGGGTACGCAGGTCGGCGGCCTGCCAGCGCAGCTGCCGTGGATAGCGGTTCATCAATTGCGCCAGCTTGCCCAGGTGCCGACTGACCGCCAATACCCGCGCCCCGGCACCGCACAACTGCTCGCTCAGCGCCAGGCCGATGCCACCGCTGGCACCGGTGAGCACCACCACACAGTCAGGCAAGCGCATGGCGCACCCCGTTCTGGCCGGCGCGCGGCAGGCCTCGGAACATCTCGGTGTACAGGTGATATACCACCTGCGCTGCATGGATCACCGCCCGTTGGTCGTCGGCATCGTCCAGGCGATCCATCAGGCCTCGGTAAGTGGCCATATGGTCCTGGTCCAGGGCGCCATGGGAGCTCAGGTAGCTGAACGCCGTGTGCGGCAGCCCCAGGCTGTCGCGGATAGTGCCCGCGGCCTGGGTCGCCAGGGCGATGCTGGTGCCTTCGAGCACGTTGACCATGCCGAACAACCCCACCGGGTTGCCCCGGGCGATCAGGTCGTAGAGATACGCCACCATCAACTCGGTGGGCAACGCCGGGCTACCATCGCGCACTGCCTGCCAGTCGCCACCGCAGGCCTTTATGTCGTCGAGGATCCAGCGCTCATGGCCGTACTCCTCCTCGATGTACTCGCACACTGCGCCGCGCAGCCATTCCAGACGCGCAGGCAGGCGCGCGCCACAGGCCATCATCAACGGCACGGTGTGCCGTACATGGTGGTAGGCCTGGCCGAGGAAAGCCTGATAGCCCTCCAGGCTGACCACGCCGGCCAGCGCCTCGCGGATCACCGGGACCGCGAACAGCGCTTCGCGCTCGGCGCTGGTCTGGGTTTGCAGGGTTTCGAAAAAGGACATGTCGAGCCTCACGAATGCTGGAGAGAGGAAAGAACCGCGTGGTACTGGCGCAGGATCGCCTCGCGGCGTAGCCGCCCATTGGCGGTCAGGGTGCCGGCGGCGGCACTGAACGGCTCGGGCAGGCGCTGCCAGGCATGTACCCGGGCATAGTCCGGCAGGCCACGGTTGCTGTATTGCACCGCCTGATCGATCTGCGCGTCGCTGAGCGACGGATCCACCGGCCAGAGCAGCGCCAGGTTGCCCGGCAGGCCTTCGCCGTGCACGAACGCCTGGCCGATCATTGCGCCTTGGGTCAGCTCGGCCTCGACCCACTCAGGGTTGACGTTGCGCCCGAAGCTGGTGATGAACTGGTGTTTCTTGCGCCCGGCCAAGTGCAGATATCCCTCGCCATCGAGGTAGCCAAGGTCGCCGGTGGGCCACCACCGCCCGCTAAATGGCGCTTCACCCAAGTAGCCCAGCAAGGCCGCGCCGGCCACCAGTACCTCGCCATCCTCGGCGATCCGTACCTGCACATGGGGCAAGGGTCGGCCGACACTGCCCAGGCGCGTGGCCCCTGGCCGGTTCAGGCAGACCACCGAGGCGCATTCCGACAGGCCATAACCCTGGTAAACCGGCAAACCCAATGCCTCTGCCCGTGCCAGCAGGCTGTCGGCCACCCGCGCGCCGCCCACCGCGACAAAACACAACGGGCCCCTGCGCATCAGCCCGCGCTCGATGGCCGTCACCAGCCCTAGCAGCAGTTGCGGCACCAGGATCAGGCTTTCGGCGCCGCTCAGGGCGATAGCGCCGAGCAGGCGCTTGAAGTCCACCTGGCTGGCCCCGCCGATACCCAGTTGCGCCTGCGGATAAAGGATGACGCTGGCCCCCGCCAGCAAGGCGGCGTAGACCCCGAGGTTTTCCAGCAACACCGCCAGTGGTAGCACCGCCAGGTATTTGCCCGGTGCCGCGCTGCGGCTGGCGATCTCCAGCTCGCGGGCCACCCGCATCAGGGCCGCGGCGCCCAGGCACACCCCCTTGGGTGCCCCGGTACTGCCGGAGGTGTAGGTGATTTTCACGGTGCCCACGGGTAACGCTGCGTGGCCAGAGGGCGGCATGCTCCAGAAACGCGGGCCCTGAACGAAGCCGCAATCACGCAGCTCGGCGGCCAGGCTGTCCTCGGCCAACACCAGGGTCACCCCACTGTGCAGCAGGCAATGGCGGCGTTGATCTGCGCTGAAGAATGCCGGCAGCAGCACGCACGGGCGTCCGGCCAGCAAGGCCGCCAAGTCCCAGAACAATGCCTCGGGGCCGTTATCGAGGAACAGGGCGAAGGTGCCAGGCGGCTGTTGGTTCAGCCAGTCGGCGCGCTGACTCACTTCATCCAGCAGCCGCGCGTAGCTGAAGCGACCCGCGACACCCTGCACCGCTGGCCACTCGCCACGCTGGTGGGCGTGCTCGTGCAAGGTCTGGAAGAAACTCAGATGCTCATGCGGCATGGCCAGTCTCCTGGGCGGATGCCGGCAAGCCAAGCCGCTGGTACAGGCCGCTGCCCGCCAAGGCAGCATGACCATGGTCAATATTGCCGATGAACACCTGTGGATGGTGCGCGTAATAGCTGCCCCAACTGCCCGGCTCGCCGACGAGTCGCGCAGGCTCGGCCAGGGCCACCGGGGTCGGCGCCAGGCCCAACCGATGGAAGCTGTTGACCAGCGTCGACGCGCCGGTGAATGCCACCCACTGCAAGCCACGCGCGGCCAGCAACCACGTCACGGCAATGATCATGATCCGCGCGCTGCCGGCGCTGAGGGACGCCAGATTACCCACCTCCACCAGCCGCTCCCGGGCCACCGGCCCACCCGCTTCGCGCGCCACGGCACATTCCAGCGGCACGTCCAGATAGCGTTCGAGGAACAATGGCCCGCTGTTGGCCAGGCGCACGCCAACGGCGGCGATCAAGCGCCCATGGCTGTCGTGCAAGGCCAGCAGCTGCGGCAAGTAGTGACGCACGTCGGCATGATGGACACTGGCGAAGCGGTCATGGATGAACAACTGAGCCTCGTCACGGCCAGGATCGTCCTGGCGCAGCAGGCTAAGTTGCGCACGGTGTTCGGCATGGGTGCCGAGGGGCAACGGGAACAAGGCGTTCCAGGTCGGCTGGGTCATGGCAGTCCCCCGCAGGTGTCTGTGGGGGGCAGTATCACGGCTGAAGCTGAAGGCAGCCTGAAGTCTGTCGGGCGTGCTTGCCTTGCGCTACATTGCTGGCATCCCCCGGCGCAGCCACAACAAGGAAAACCCATGCGCTACGAGTTCAGCGAAGTCCTCAATGACCTGGTCGACTATTTCCTGCTCGGCGATATCCAGTTGCTCGAGCGGTTCAAGGAGGCCAACGACCTGCCCGACGACCTGGCCCGCGCCTTCACCACCGGCGACAGTGGCGACCAGGCGGTGCGCGAAGGGGTGATCCTGCCGCTGGCGGGCATCGACAACCTGCCCTATCGCATCCTGTTCACCCTCGACGCTGGCACCCCGGCGCTGCTCGAGCCCGGCAGCCGCCTGAAGCACCGCCGTGGCGGGCACCGGCTACGGGTCGAGCACCGCGGGCTGATGCTGTTTACCTGGCGCATTCTGCAGCACTTCACCAACAAGACACTCGGCGACCTGCTGGCGCGCTACCAGGAGCCGGGGCGGCCAATCATCGCCCTGGACAATGGCGAATATGACGTGGAGGTATTGGCGGGGGCGCTGGTGCGCGACGGCTTGTACGAGCCAGCCTTCGAGTTCGTGTTGCGCAAGGCCCAGCGCCGCGATCCGGTTGCCGAGGTGGATATCAGCTATCGCTATACCCTGCGCGGCTACTTCGACTGATGTCGCCATCGCGGAGCAAGCGCGCAGGCTCGAAGCAGGGCCCCGCAATGGCCTGGCTCAGGCATGGTTGATATCGCGGTCCTTGGTCTCGGGCAGGAAGAAAATCCCCAGTAGCGCGGTCATCACCGCGATCACGATCGGGTACCACAGCCCGTAGTAGATATCCCCCGTGGCCGCGACCATGGCGAAGGCCACCGTCGGCAGGAAGCCGCCGAACCAGCCATTGCCGATATGGTATGGCAACGACATCGAGGTGTAGCGAATCCGCGCCGGGAACAGTTCCACCAACCAGGCGGCGATCGGCCCGTAGACCATGGTCACGTATATCACCAAAATCGTCAGCAACAGCAGCACCATGGGGTAATGGATCTTCGCCGGGTCAGCCTTTTCCGGGTAGCCCGCCTCTTTCAGCGCAGTGCCCAGGGTGGCGGTGAAGGCGTCGTTCTGCGTCTTGAAGTCCGCCGCCGCCAGGCTGCGGCCGTCAAAGCTCGGCAATACCCGTTCGCCGATGCGCACCTGGGCCACGCTGCCGGGCTCACCGGCCTGGTTCTCGTAGGGGATGGCGCGCTTGGCCAACAGGCTCTTGGCGATGTCGCACGAGCTGGTGAAGCGCGCCTTGCCCACCGGATCGAACTGGAACGCGCACTGGGCCGGATCGGCGACCACCACCACCGGATTCTGCTCCTGGGCGACGAACACGTCCGGGTTGCCATACTCGGTGAGCCCCTTGAAGATCGGGAAGTAGGTCAGCGCGGCGATGATGCAGCCCGCCATGATGATCGGCTTGCGCCCGATACGGTCGGACAGGCTGCCGAACAGGATGAAGAACGGCGTGCCGATCAACAGGGAACCGGCGATCAGCAGGTTGGCGGTCTGCGGGTCGATCTTGAGCATCTGCAACAGGAAGAACAGCGCGTAGAACTGCCCGGTGTACCACACCACCGCCTGGCCGGCGGTGCCGCCGAGCAGCGCCATGATCACCACCTTGAGGTTGTCCCAGCGGGCGAACGACTCGGTCAGCGGCGCCTTGGACGCCTTGCCCTCGGCTTTCATCTTCATGAACACCGGCGACTCGTTCAGTTGCAGGCGGATGTACACCGAAATCGCCAGCAGCAGGATCGACAGCAGGAACGGCAACCGCCAGCCCCAGGCCTCGAACGCCTCGGTGCCCATGGCCGTGCGGCAGGCCAGGATCACCAGCAGCGACAGGAACAGGCCAAGGGTGGCGGTGGTCTGGATCCAGGCGGTGAAAAAGCCCCGCCGCCCCTTGGGCGCGTGTTCGGCCACGTAGGTCGCCGCGCCGCCGTACTCACCGCCCAGTGCCAGGCCTTGCAGCAGGCGCAGGGTGATGAGAATCACCGGCGCGGCCACGCCGATTGCCGCGTAGCCGGGCAGCAAGCCGACAATGGCGGTGGACAGGCCCATGATCACGATGGTGATGAGAAAGGTGTACTTGCGCCCGATCATGTCGCCCAGGCGGCCGAACACGATGGCGCCGAAGGGGCGCACGGCGAAGCCTGCGGCGAAGGCCAGCAAGGCGAAGATGAACGCGGTGGTTTCATTGACCCCGGCAAAGAAGTGCTTGGCGATGATCGCCGCCAGTGAACCGTAGAGGTAGAAGTCGTACCATTCGAACACCGTGCCCAGGGACGAGGCGAAGATGACCTTGCGCTCCTCCCGGGTGATGCCGCGTTGGGGCGCGCTACTGCCCGTGGATGCGCTGTCGAGGACCGCCATGGGTCGCCTCCGGGATGAACGGTGCGGGCCGGCGTATTGCCAACGCTCTCGAACGTGCATACCCAGGCCGCAGGGCTTTAAGGTTGCGCGAAGCACGACGAGGCGCGGCCTCGGATCGCGGCAAGGTAATCTGAAGCATAATCACCTTTGCGTGGATATCCACTCAGGTGCCATACAGGTAGACCAATGACGCGAATGAATCCCCCATGAAGGCAAGCCCCGACACCGCCTGGCACGGCGAGCTGTGGCTGGCCGACGACCATTGCCTGGTACTGGGCACTCCCGGGCGCACCTCGGCCCATGCTCACTACGCCCACCAGGTGCTGATCGCCGAACACGGTGAACTGTGCCTGGAGATCGCCGGCCAGCGTCAGTGCGGCGCCTTGCTGGCGGTGCCGTCGCTGCAAGCCCATGCCGTGGTCGCGCCTCAAGGGCGCTGCATCACTGTATTCGCCGAGCCGCTGGCGTTCGACTTCGATACCCTGGTTGCACTGTGCCGCCAGGCCCAAGGCGATGCCCAGGCCTTGGCCGAACGCCTGCGCGATTGTCCGCGTCGCCCGCTCGACCCACGCCTGGCCAGCGCCCTGGCGCGCCTGCGCGCGCTGGACGAACAGCCCTTGCCGGCGCACGCCCTGGCCCAGGCCGCGTGCCTGTCGTTGAGCCAGCTGGAACGGCTGTTCAGCGCCCGCCTGGGGCAGTCGGTGCGACGCCTGGTACTGTGGCAGCGCCTGCGCCTGGCTTTGCAGCGGGCGCTAGCCGGCGACAACCTGACGGTCGCGGCCATGGCCGCCGGCTTCGCCGACTCGGCGCACCTGTCGCGCAGCCTGCGCCAGCAGTTCGGCATCCGCGCCAGCGAGGCGCTGCGGCATTTGCGTTCAGGCGCCCTCGCCTAACGCCGCGCGCAAGGCCGCGGGCACGCTGGCCGCTGGCTGCGGGGCGCGCCCACGGCACCAGGGTTCGCGCAGTTGGGCCAGGTACCCGGCCGGGTAGTCTGGTCGGTCGCCAATGCCCATGTCGTCGTCGGCCAGGGCATAGCCCGGCAGGTGCAGCGCGGTGCCCAGCAGGCGGTCCCACAACGGCAGGAACAAGGCGAAATTGACATCGCCCACACGGCCGTACTTCAGGTGATGCAAACGATGCACCGGCGCCCAGGCGAACACATGGCGCAGCCAGCCGATGCGCATGTCGACATTGCTGTGCTGCAGCAGTAACTGGATGGCGATACTGAACGCCAGCAAGGCCGCGACATCCTGCGGCAGGCCAAGCAATACCAGCGGCAAAACACCGCCCAGGGCCTCGGCAAGCTGGTGCAGCGGGTGTTTCATCAGGCCATTGAAGCCGTACAGCCGGGTCACGCTGTGGTGCACCGCGTGCAGGCGCCAGAGCAGCGCGTTGCGGTGGCTGGCGTAATGCACCAGGGTGATGCCCAGGTCCGCCAGCGGGATCGCCAGCAGCAGTTGCCAGTGCAAGGCCCAGTGGCTGGGCCAGCAATCGCCGGTCGGCAGCCAGCCGGGCAGCAACGCGATGGCGGCTATGCTGAGACTGTTGAGGCTCTCGTTGACCAGGGCATGCAGAAAGTCGCGCGGTCCTTCGCCGGCACCCGAGGCCCAGGCGTGTTTGTAGGGGTACAGGGCCTCGCAGCAGAACGACAACAGGATGGCCACGACCAGCAGCGGCAGCAGCCAGGCGATGCTGGCGCCAAGGTGAATCAGATAGAGCGCGGTGCCGATGAAGCCGAAGAACAGGCAGGGGGCATAGAGAATGCGCATGGCGGGGGTCGTCTCTGGTTAGGGAGGCGCCAGTATTGATTGGGGTGCAGGTGTCGGGCTTGAACCAATGGCGCATGTTGGGGGCATGGGCCCTCCCAGGCCCTGGCCCCCTCCCCCAGCTCCAATCCCCGATCCTACTGCCCCGTGGCCACCGCCGGCGGCGCCTCGTTGATCACCCGCAAAATCCCCCACAACCCCGACGTATTCCCATACGCCGCGTAATCCCGGTACAGGTAATCCCCCGGCACCGCATTCGCGCCCCCGGCACTGGGCAGCATGAAGCTGAAGTGTGCCGCCGGCAGCACGCTTTCCTGGGCGCCGACATACATCGCCATCGGGTTGTAGCCAAAGCGCACCGAGCCAATCCCTGGCAGCCCCATCGGATAGCCCTCGACATCATTCTTCTCGGCCTGGAAGTTGTGCAACGGCCAGACATGCCCATCCAGCTGGTAGGTCATGCCGCGGCTCCCGCCGCTGGGCATGACGATATGGTTGCGCACTGGCTGCCCGGGCTTGGCATACAGCACCGGGGTCTGCGGGTCACCGCCAACCAGGGCGTTGCTATAGGCCATGTGCGCGTTGGGGATATCGGCAAAGCCCAGCCCGCCGGCATGGCCGAACGGCGAGTCCGGAGCCATGCCAAAGCGCAGCCACAACGGCTCGGTCTTGTAGTTCACCGCCATGTTGCCGTTGTCCTGCGGGTCACCTGCCGCGCCGTTACCCTCGGTGTTGATCCCCGCCACCGGGGCGCCGTCGGCCCAGCGCATGTTCAGCGCCCGCTGCCACACGGTGACGAAGTCGCGGTAGTCGGCCTGGCCGGTGATTTTCACCGTGGCCTGGGCGCGGCTGGCGCTGTCCTCGGTCCAGGTGGCGCCCTGCGGCAGAATGCTCATGGCGCCCACCAGGCCTTTCTGCGGTTGCTTGATCACATCCGCCGGGGTCAGGTTGAGGCCGCCGAACTCGATGGCGGTGGTGTTGATGTTGTCCACCGTGCGGCCCAGTTGCAGGCTCGGCTTGCCTTCGCGCTCCAGATGCCCGGCGTAGTACTGGTACACCTTGCTCGGGTAGGCGCCGCTGCTGCCGGTGCGGGGCGGCACGGTCTGCACCGGGTTGAGCCCCACGTTGACGCCATCGGACTTGGTGATGTCGTAGGCCAGCAGTTGCGCGTGCAGGCCAACCTGGCTGGACGGACGCATCAGGTTGTTGGCGAAGGCCGTGGCGCCCTCGCTGTCGAAGCGGTCACGCTTGACCACGTTGTGCATCACCGCGGTGCTGGGCAGGTCCGGCATCATCAGTGGCAGGCGGTTCTCCAGGGTGACGCTGATGCAGTCGCCGGCATTGGCGCGCAGGATCAGCGGCTCCACCGGCACGCCGGGCTTGAGCTTGCCGGTGCCTGGGTCGAGGTCGGCCTTGCGCACATAAAGGATTGCCGTCGGGTCGTGCAGCGGCGCGCTGTGGCCACCGATGGTAAAGGTCTCGCCATCCTCGGGGTCGACCCCGCTAACCAGCGGGATGCTGGTGCGCCGGCTGTTGAACACCAGGGTGCCGCCGTTGGCCTTGAGCGGGCCGCCGACATGTTGGCCAACGCCGTTGGGGTCGTTGATCGCCACGTTGGCGCTGTTGGCCAGTATGTCGTTGGCCAGCGCGGCGACCACTTCATAGCTGCGCTTGACCGTTGGCCGGGTGCCGATGCCATTGGCATTGGCCGTGGTTTTCGGGCAGATGCCGTCGAAGTTCACGGTGTTGCGCATGGCCACCGGCTGCGGGTTGTTGGGCAGCGGGAATAGATCGGCGCGCTGCACGGTGTAGTTGCGCATGATGCCCCAGATACCGTTCCAGTAGCCCTCCAGCGCCGCATCCAGCGAGTACAGGTAGTCGCCGTTGCTGGCGGCTGCGCTTGAGATCATCGACACCGGCGCCATGAAGCCCAGTTGCTCGGAGATGCCGATCATCTGCGATGACTTCCACCCCGAGTTGGAGCTGTTGCCGAAACCCGAACCGTTCTGCAGCCACTTCACCCCGTGCAGGGTGACGTTGTGTTCCTCCTCGTGGCCACCGGCGTGCATGCGCAAGCGCACGTTGTCGCCTGAATAGGTGCGCAGCATCGGCGTGAACGGGTCGCCCGGCTCGCTACCAGCCTTGTTGATATGCGGCGGGAACAACGTGGTGCCGCCAGTGGGGCCGACCGCCTGGGTGATTGCCGAGGGCGCCAGGTTCATCGCCGGGATGGCGCGGTCGGTGCGGGTCTGCAGGGCGTAGCCAAGGTCGCCCCCAGGCCCGTCGGCCTGCATGCCACGCTTGCCGTCGGGCCCGACCTTGTTCGGGTCGAACACCCGCAAGGCCAGGGGCTCGTTGCGGTAGTTGACGACGAACATGCCGGGGTCGTCCACCGAGATGGCTTGCGGGCAAGGCCGGGTCGGGCAACCGGGGTTGATGCCGCCGCGCTCCTCGACGATGGCTTCGAGCAGGTTGGAGGCCTTGCCGCGCACGGGCGGGTTGATCGCATAGCGGAAACTGTCGGCGGTGGCCGGGTAGGCCTGGCCGTCCGGCACGCCGTTAGGGCCGGCGCCAACGTACACGCCGGCTTCATAGGCGTGCTGGAAGTCGCTGTATTCGAGGAAGAACTCGCGGTAGCTGTCGTTTTTGCCATCACCGTCGTGATCGCCAGTCTGGATCACCGCCTGCCACGAGGTCGGGCCGCCGTCCTGGCGGGTGGCCGGGTTGTACAGCTGCTCGCCGGTCTCGGCGTGGTACCAGGTGGAGCCGGCGGGTTCGGCCAGCACGGTGGCATACAAGCCCAACTGCTGATGGGTCGATGGGCCGAGGTGGTCATGGGTGAAGATCGTGCCCAGGCCACGGTCGACGTTGTGCACGTTCACCAGTGGGTCGGCGAACCAGCGTTGCATGGCGGTGCGCGCACCGAGCCAGTCGGCCCGGCCAAAACGCCCGAAGTACGGGTGCTGCTTGGCTTTCGGGCAGGCCGCGGTGCCGTCGCGGGCGTCGCCGTCGCTGCACTGGTTGAAGCTGCGGATGGCATGCACGCGCTCGACCACGCTACCAGGCGAGAGAATGCCGTCCTCGTAGTTCCAGCCGTTGGCCGAACCGTCGGCGGCGGTCAGGTCCCACTTAGGCAGGTGGATATGCTGGCCAATCACGTCGGTCGGAGTGCGCACCTGGTAGTCATCCATCTCGTAGAACGACGGAATCAGGTTGGTGTGCACATACTGGGTGCAGTCGAAGGTGTTCATGCGCATCACCAGCGGCTCTGGTGGACGCTGCTTGGTGATCACCGGCCAAGCGTCCTCCCACAGGGCCAGGATGCGCGCCTGCGGGAAGTGGTAGCCGACCTTGTTGTACACCGCGTCGAACTGGATATTGGCCGCCTTGTAGATGCGGGGCCGGTCGGCGGTGAAGCTGGAGGCACCACGAAAGCTCATGCCGATGAGGCTCTCGCCGCTGAAGAACTCGCCCGCCCCGGATGCCTGGGTCAGGCGTTTACCACGGTCATCCATGCACGGCTCATAGAACGGCGCGCCGGCTGTGGGCAAGGCGCCGTTGGTGCGAAAAGCCTTGGCCACCGGCTGGCTGCCGGGGATCAGGGCGAAGCTTGGGTGCTCGGCCTGGGCGTGAAACTGCATGGCCGCCTGCTCGACCTCGGTGCCCTCCTCGGGCAGGTAGATCGGCTTGGCCTTGTGCACCACCTTGGAAAAATCCAGCTTGGTGGTGGTGGTCAGCGCCTCGCCGCCGGCCGACACGCCGTCCAGCACATGGCGACCGAGGCCGCCGTCCCAGCCATCGACCTGGTTGGGGTCAAGGTTGGCCCACAGCGCCTTGCCGCTGTCCTTGAGCTGGCGGGCCAGGGCCGGGTCGAGCATGTCCAGCGGCGGCGTCGGCGGGCGTTGGCCGACACTGCTTTCCATGCCGCCGATCCAGAACGGATAGCCGGGGTTCTTCAGGCTGCCATCGGCGTTGCGGTTGCTCTCGCCGCGATCGACCAGCGCGAGGGAGCCGACCGCGCGCGGTGCTGCGGGTTCGTCCAGATGATCGTCACCCTCCTCCTCGTCATGCCCGGCGAGCAGGGTCTCGGAGAGCTTGGGCACCACCGTGACCTTGCCCGGCATCGGCGCCATGGCCTTGCCTGGCAGTGGCACGATGGCCGGGATCGGCGTGCCGGCGACGATCTCGCCATCGGGCAAGGCCCGTGCGCCCAGTGCCGGCTTGCCACTGCGCAGGGCGAACGGCGTGGTATGGAAACCGTTCTCGCCCTCGCCGCTGACCGCCAACCGAGTGCCCGGCTCGAACACATCGTGCACCCGCCACATGGCCCACATGCCCTGGGCGAAGTGCGGATAGAAATGGCAGTGGTAGATGGCGTCGCCCGCCACCCGGTTGCGGTTGCCCGAGCCACCGTTGGCGATTTCGTAGGTGTAGCCCACGCCCGGGCCGATGCCCTGGGCGTCGATGTAGTCGGAGTTGTCGTCGTTGGGGTTGAACAGCCACTGGTGCCCGTGCAGGTGGAAAATGTGCTGCTCGTGGCCATTGTGGGTGTTGCGAAACTTGGTGAAGTCACCGATGTAGCTGTGGTGCACGTTGGCCGGCTCGGCCGGGTACAAGGCCATGCTCGCCTTCACCCCGGTGGCGCTGGCCGGCGGTACTTCGCCTGGGCGGATATGCTCGAGGCCGACGTTGGCTGGGATGTCCACCAGGGTGCCGATGTCACCGACGGTATGGGCGCTGAGGAAGAACTCCTCGTAGGCGCACGACAGGCAGTCATGCATCGGCCCCACCCCCAGGCGGTTGGCCACCACCTCGGCGCCCATGCCGCCGGAGCCGTAGTTGATCATGAACGAGTCGCGGGTCGGCTCCAGCACGTGGCCCATCACCGGGTCCGCCCAGTAGCCGGGGAAGGCCTGGGTGCCGGCCACCTCGTCGGCGAACTGCGAGGCGAAGTCGCGGAACGCCTCCAGCCGGTTGGGCAACGCCGGGTTGCGCTTGCCGACGCTTTCCAGCGGGTAGGTGCTCTTGGGGAAGCTGCCGTCGGGGTTGGGGCCCATGACGATGGCATCAGTCTCGCTGTTGATGATCTCGTTGCCGTCGACCATGGCGATGATCGGCTTGCCGGCCTTGCCTTCGGCGATCCACGGTTGGCTTTGCGGATAGCGCGCCGCGTAGTCGATCACCGGCTGGCCGGTGGCGGTGCGGCCAGTGGTGGCCAGGCGCATTTCCTCCTCGGTCAGGGTATTGCGATAGGTACGCCCGGCCTTGGGCACCACCACCACCTGGCCGAACAGGCCGTTGGCGACGTTGCCGGCATTGCCTTCGCCACCGAACGGCGCGCCGCGACTGGAAGCGGCGAAGGCGCCTTCACGCTCGGCATACAGGGTGTAGCTGCGGCTGCTGCCCGGGGCCACCAGGAAGTTGCCGTTGCGCCCGGTGTTGGCGGCAATATCGGCGATGCTGTTGACCGCCTGCATGCCATTGACCTGGAAGCCCACATGGCGGTCGCTGACCTGTTCGTCGGCGATGAAGTGCTCGCCCCCCTCGCCGTCCGGCAACTCGCCCTCCTCGCCCTCCTCGCCTTCTGGCTCCTCAGGCTCGATGCCGTGCTTGTTGGGGTTGGCCTGGTAGGCCAGCAGGTTGGTCAGGTTGACCGTCAGGCAATCACCGGCGGCCACCCGCAGCACGATCGGCCGCGGGCGCTTGTCTGGACGCAGGGTGACCTTGCCCGGCACCGCGGCGCCGCCGTTGCTCAACGGCACCTGGCGCTCGTCCACCACATCCTGGCGCAAGGCGAACAGCATGCCGTTGGCATTTTGCGCGCCCAGGCGGTTGAACATCAGTGGCTGGTCCAGGGCCACCACGTTGGCCACCAGCGTGCGCTGGCACTGCACGGCCGCCTCGCTGCTCGCCTGCCAGGCGAGTAGCGCCAGCAGCAATGAGGACAAGGCCGGGCCTTTGCGGGGAGTCGACATGGGGCACCTCCGGGACGCAGGGATTCTGCGGGTAGCAGGAGCAAGGCCCGTGCCAGGAAATTTATGAATATTTTTCAGGTAGTTAAGATTAAGCGGTCACGACCCAGGGGAACTTGCCCCACTACCAGCAACCGAAAGTGGGGATCCGCTGGCACCGGCTGCGCCGGTGTTCGCCGGCAAGGCCGGCTCCTGCAACGCTATCTGCGCACCCCTGCCCCCGTAGGAGCCAGCCCTGCTGGCGAACCAGGCAACGCGGTTCCCCACAAGGCCCAATCACCCCGATAGCATTTAATGATTGAACGCCCACACGCAGGTGCAGTAAGCTCGGCCTCAATCACTGGAGAGCAACATGTCTAAACAATCCTGCAACCACGCCAACACCACCGGTCGCGCCGCGCACCGCGTGCTGGCCGTTGCCGGTCGTAACGCCGTTGCCTCGTTTTATTTTGGGTATTGGTTTAGCCACTAGGCGCCGATTCCCACCCGGCGCCCACCTTCGAGGGGCCGCCGAACATGAGAATACTCAAACCCCCGGTCGGCTCCCCGACCGGGGGTTTTGTTTTTCCGGGCCTTCACACACCGATTCAGCTTGAGGACAGATTCATGAACTACACCACCTATTACCGCACTTTCGCCTGGCGATTTAGCCAGTTCCGTTCGGGCCAGCCTGCCGCCTCCGTTCGGTCGATTTCCGGTGGCATTGCCGCACAAACACCCCTTTTGACGATCTGTCGAACACCTCGATAGGGCCGACCGCGCGGGCCTGAACCCGCTGTCCGCCCAAGGAAGAACACGCCATGCAAGCCACCAACCTCGCCCTGCCCCTGACCCAGCCGCAAGCGGCCAACACCACCGTCAGCCAGCGCCTGCCCAGCCCGCACCTGCTCAAACAGCAGATGCCGCTGTCCAGCGAACTCAGCCAGCAAGTCCAGGCCCAGCGCCAGGCGATCCGCGCCATTCTCGAAGGCCGCGACGAGCGCCTGCTGGTAGTGGTCGGTCCCTGCTCGCTGCACGACCCGCGCTCGGCCCTGGAGTACGCCGACCGCCTTGCCGCCCTCAGCCACGAAGTCGACGACCGACTACTGCTGGTGATGCGCGCCTACGTGGAAAAACCGCGCACCACCGTGGGCTGGAAAGGCCTGGCCTACGACCCGCACCTCGATGGCAGCGACGACATGCATGCTGGCATCGCCCTGTCCCGCGGGCTGATGCTTGGCATGCTCGAACGCGGCCTGCCGGTCGCCACCGAACTGCTGCAACCGATGGCCGCTGGCTACTTCGACGACCTGCTGGGTTGGGCCGCCATCGGCGCGCGCACCACCGAGTCGCAGATCCACCGCGAGATGGTCAGCGGCCTGGAGCTGCCGGTAGGCTTCAAGAACGGCACCGATGGCGGCGTCGGCATTGCCTGCGACGCCATGCGCAGCGCCGCGCACCCGCACCGCCACTTCGGCATGGACGCGCAGGGCTACCCGGCGATCATCGAGACTTTGGGCAACCCGGACACTCACCTGGTGTTGCGCGGCGGGCACCAAGGCCCGAACTACGATGCGCAGAGCATCGCCCAGGCGCGCCAAGGGCTGGCCAAGGCCGGGCTGCCGGCACGGATCATGGTCGACTGCAGCCATGCCAACAGCGGCAAGGACCCGGCGCGTCAGCCTGCGGTATTCGAGGAGGTGCTGCGCCAACGCCTGGCCGGTGACCGTTCGATCGTCGGCATGATGATCGAGGGCCACCTATTCGAGGGCTGTCAGGCGCTAGGCAAGGGCGCGCTGAAGTACGGGGTGTCGGTTACCGACAGGTGTCTGGGTTGGGACAATACCGCCCGGTTGTTGCACCAGGCGGCCATAGCCCTGCGCTGAATCCCGTATGCCAGCGTCACACCTCAGATAGTCGGGGTCAGCCCTTGCAGGTATTGAAGGGCTGCCCGGGGCCGGGTAGCGAGTCGCCCACTGTCGCGCCACAACCCGAGTGGACCTTATTCAGTCGCCTGATCCAAGGGCAGATAGGTCACCAGCTTCCCGTCAGGCGCCTTGGGGTCCAGGCGCAGTGCTGGCAAGTACCGATGCGTTTCCGTCACGTACTCACGTTGAAAGCGACGAGCATTGGCAGGCCCCGGCTCCGCAGGAGGGTAACGAACCTTCGGACTGTAGAAAAACGCCTCAAGTGGCAGTTCCCCTGGCTTGTCCTGGGGCCACGCCTGCACAATCACCTCGTTCCAGTCATAGTCTTCGCTGACACGCCTGTACTCCTCGAGACTCCATCGATGCGCTTTCACGCCAACATCAAACTCTGCCGGATCAGGGCGAAACGCGCAGGAGTTGCGAGGTGGAGTGGGATATCTTTTCAGCCATGCCGTTTTGTCGGTAATCCCAGAACAGATTCCCCGATCCAGACAAGGTTGTCCGAGGCTGCTGGTACCGCCATCGAATGGATAGATACAGCTCATGATCAGGCGTCGAGTGACCGGGGCCCCCAATGGCGATACGATGTATCCCTGCGGCCAGATCGTGATATCCAACCCCGCGTCCACCGAAAAATAGCTGAACGAGACACCATTGTTACGTTGCGAAGCTGGGCTGGGATTCCACGCTTTGAAGCTACCCACTCCCGTACCACGCACCAGCACTCCATTGCAGAAGAAGCGCGAGCGACCATCCGGGCAGACACTGTCCTTACTGGCATACCGCGCATTGATCGCCTTCGCCACCTCATAACCGTTATACAGCTGCTCACGCTGATCGAAGCCGAACGGTGCATCTCCCGCCACATAGCGCAATACCGGGAGCCACTGTCCAGTGGCCTGGAACCAGGCCATCTGACTGCGCTGAGCGCGCAGCAACGCATCGGTAAGCCCCGGCTGGTAGTAGATCGCCTGCACTGGCAACTGCTTCGGCTGGCTGGCGTCCCAATACCCCAGGCGAACCTCGTTGCCTACGCGACCGACGACCTGGTAAGGCTTGCCCTGGGCCGCTGCATCGAACCCTGCGTGCATGACATAACCGCTGCGCTCGGGGTTGCCCACGGTCTTGCCATCGCGGCGCAAGAGTTGGAAAGGCTCGTATTGCTGCCGGTCGGCCAAGGAGTCGTGGCGCCAGAACTCACGCTGATGCGCTCCTATCATCGGCCGCATCAGCACGCCGCTGCAGGCGTCCTCAGGCTCATTGCCCAGGCAGCGGGCAGGCGTTGCCGCCACCCGCTGGTTGAGGGCGATGGCGGTTTGCGCACCACTCATGGCATTGGCATCCAATATCGACAACGAGCAGATCAGCCAAACCTTCACCGCCAGGCACAGCGATCCGTGACTCAATTCCATCCAACGCATGTTCAACACTCCCAGTCAAACCCTGGTCCGCACACACCACTCAGTCAGGTAGCAACGCCGTGCACTTCTATTGCACCTCCTGCTCCTCTGGCAGATAAACCACCAGTGCCCCCCCCGGCGCCGCCGGGCGTAAACGCAACACCGGCAGATAGCGCCCGGTCTCGGCGACAAACTGGCGCTGGAACTTCCTGGCCCCCACGAGCCCGTTAGCACCGGAGAGAACCGCATCACTGTGGATGAACGCCTCAAGCGGCAGTTGCGCGGGGATGTTCTGCGCCCAGGCCCTGAGCATCAGTTCGTTCCAGCCATAAACGTCGCCAATGCCAGCGGCGCGCGCCTTGAATCGGGTCTCGGCGCCCAGCTGAAACTCGTCCCGGTCGACCCCATAAGCACAGCTCTGATACGGCTTGCCGCGGTAGCTGGCAATCCAGCTTTCAGCTTTGAGTGCCCCACAACGTCCACGAAAACTGCAGACATTGCGGCTGAGTCGCGTACCTGCATCGAAGGGGTACACGCACATTGGCAAAATCGGGGTCGTAACCGGGTAGCCAGAGGCAAACAACACGAAGCCCTGCGCCTTGTAGGTCTTGGTCACAGCGGTGTCATGGGCAAAGTAGGCAAAAGACACTCCCTGTTCCTGGGTGAAGTCGGTTGGCACCGGATTCCAGGCTTTGTACTGGTCGTTGTCAACCGTGCGGACCCAGACGCCATTGCAGTAGTATCGGGCTCGTCCATCCGGGCAGACAGTGTCCTTGCTGGCGTAGCGCGCATTGATCGCCTTCGCCACCTCATAACCGTTATACAGCTGCTCACGCTGATCGAAGCCGAACGGTGCATCTCCCGCCACATAGCGCAATACCGGGAGCCACTGTCCAGTGGCCTGGAACCAGGCCATCTGACTGCGCTGAGCGCGCAGCAACGCATTGGTAAGCCCCGGCTGGTAGTAGATTGCCTGCACTGGCAACTGCTTCGGCTGGCTGGCGTCCCAGTACCCCAGGCGAACCTCGTTGCCTTCGCGGCCGACGACCTGGTAAGGCTTGCCCTGGGCCGCTGCATCGAACCCTGCGTGCATGACATAACCGCTGCGCTCGGGGTTGCCCACGGTCTTGCCATCGCGGCGCAAGAGTTGGAAAGGCTCGTATTGCTGCCGGTCGGCCAAGGAGTCGTGACGCCAGAACTCACGCTGATGCGCTTCTATCATCGGCCGCATCAGCACGCCGCTGCAGGCGTCCTCGGGCTCATTGCCCAGGCAGCGCGCAGGCGTTGCCGCCACCCGCTGGTTCAGGGCATTGGCGGTTTCCACAGCACTCATGGCATGTGCGCCAGGCATGGCGATCACGCAAAGCATCAGCCACGACAACACACGCCCCAGGATTGTCGAATCCATCTTTCTTCTCCTGTCCCGTATCTGGGCTCGGCATCATCCATTGCGTGGCGTCACGCACATACCACCATAGATGTTCGTGTTAGGCGTGTTGGCAGAGCAGAAATAACCGGAGAACGCATAGGCATGGTGGTAGAACATGCCAGCATCACTGCTCACTTTGACGCAGTTCCATATGTACCTGGGCAATGGCAGCGGTGCTCCGTAGACCCGCTGCATATCGGCGATGAACGCGGCAGTGACTGGGCTTCCACCCAGGCTGTTCATCCACTGGATAGCCTGGGGCCAGCTCCATTTCGGGTTACGCATATCGGTGCGCAAGTTGAGGTTCCACACGTTACTGACGTTCACCAGATAACTGACCTGAGTACCCGCGTCGTCAGTCGCGGTGATGGTTGCCTTGCCATTGGCATTACCCGTGACCTTGCCACTTCTAGGATCCACCGAAGCTACAGTGGGCTTGCTGGAAACGTAACGGCAAGCCCCCGAACCGCCGCTGGCGGTACGCACGGCGGTATTGCCGATCGAGTCGAGGCCCTTGGCGGGCCAACCATATTTCACCGACAACCCGTTGAGGTTCAGCGTGTCAGTGGCCATCCGCAGTTGGTAGCGCACAGCATGTTGCACCGCTTTTGAACGCCCTCTCTCCCGGCCCGCACGCGTCACGCTGTAAGTGAAGATCAACTGCCTATTCAGGCTTGCCGTGACCAAGCGTGCGGGGAACAGGAAGCTCTGTGGCTGATCCGGGTCGTGAATCAACGGCTGGCTGTCGAACGCCACCGCTCCCGTCACATGCAGGCGCACGCTATCGCCAGGGCGCAGGCCGGCTGCCTGGCCCTGGAACAGCACGGTAGCGCCCTGCGGCGGTATTTGCGAGGGGTCAAGGCAGCCTTTGGCATTGGCCTCCATCACCTGCGGCGCGCCTAGCTGCAACGGCACCCCAGCCGTGGCGGTGAAGGCCACGGTTGCCGACTGGCGAACCTGCTGGTCGGACTGGCGCGTGACGCGGTAATGCAATTCGCTGAGACGCTCCAGGCCGGCCGCCAGAACCTCGGCCGGTAGCGACCACTCCTGCCCATGACCACGGAGGCGTATACTGGCAGCCGCGTTCACGCCCAGCAGGATGAGCGTTACCTGGTCATCCTCATGGCGGTCCGGGTAGTCCAGTCGCACCTTCACGGGTTGCCCGGCGACCACACGCACATCGTTGTCCTCGTCCATGTCGACGACCTGTGGCGCCGGCAGTGACACCGGCATCTGACCGACCTGCAACCACAACCGTGGGGACTGGCGAGGCGCCGCCGGACCTGGGCACTCGACGCTGTAGCGCAGTTGCAGGCTACCTCCGTCCAATGCCTCAAGGTGCTGCGGCGGAATCAGGAATACCAACTGGCCGCGACCAGCATCCGCGCGGCTTACCCGCCGAGTCACCTCCCAGACATAGGGCTGACCGTTGGCAGTGAAACCCTGCCAGCACAACTTCACCCGATCGCCATAAGCCAGACCAAAGTAGCGCACGACCACCGCCTGGCTCGGTTGCGCGGGGTCGAGCCGGCCCTCGAAATCGGCGCTGGGGTCGGCAAAGGGCAGCCCAGGCAAGGCACCGCTGACTTCCAGGTAGCGCGTACCGGAGCGTGCCACCACCTGCCCTTCGCGCCAATAACGGCAGGCCAGCGTCAACCATCCACCGGCCAGTTGCGCCAACCAGCCTGCCGGTACTTCAAACAGGTAACCTTTGCCTGTCTCATCGATGCGTCGACGCAGGTCGAGCCCAAGCGAGTTGGCATCGAGACTCAGTGGCCGGGCGACGAAATCGAAACCTTCGAGTACGAGTTCGATTTCGTCGCCGACGGCTACCTGCAGGCACGAAGCCCACACCATGATCCGTACCGTCGCGGCGGCAGAGTCGACCTGTTGCTTCTCGATCGCGCCATCTACGCGTGGCGCATCGCCCAACCCTGGCTGCAGTTGCACCGATACCCAGGTGACCGCCGACCACTTTTCCGAGACATCGCCCACTACATCGATGATCCGATAACGCACCGGTATCTGCCCGCGGTCACCGGCATTGGCGATATGGGCAGCGGGAACCTCGACCCGCAAGGGTTGCCCGACCTGGTCATCGGCAAAGTAGTACTCCACCAGCTGGTTGCCCCAGGCCAGTAGCAACAAACCGCCCGCCTGCATGTACAGCCAAGGTTTTATCAGCACCCATGCCGACTCTCCAGATACTATCTGCGAATCCACTACTGGAGCCTCCAGGCCACCATGCCAGGCGGTGTCAGGTGTCGGGTCCGGACCGCCAGGAAGTGTCGGCTTGCACAGTACTTCAAGTACCGTCGTGCAACCGACCTGCTCCTGCCCTGCGTTGCGTGTGATGCGACAGTACAGGTCGCTGATCCCCTCTACCACCTGGTTGCTCGGCAGATAGAAGGGGATGTCGCAGCCCACCTGCCCGGTTTCCAGATAAGCCGTGAGCAACGGTCTCGCATCGCTGCCTCGCCCATGCAAGAACACTTCGAGAAAATCATCGGCGCGCATGTCCGGGTAGCGCTGGAGCATGACCACGAGCCCCTGGGGCTCGGGTTGCAGCAGGCCGCTGTAGACACCCACTTCGGCCAGCCTGTCCAGAAGTGGCGCACCGGGAATGAACATCCGCGGCAAAGCGACACTGGCCAGGCCAGGACTTGCAGCATCGGTGAAGTGTTCATTGAAACGCTGGCACGCCTGCTCCAGGGTTTCCTCGTCTGGCATTTCGAACTCACTGTTCATTTTTCCCGCCTTGTTTTCTGGACTGCCCCGAGCACTCACCACGACTATCAGCTCACCTGGACCGAGCTCAGCTCCTGAAACAGAGCACCTGACGCAGCGTGTTGGCGTCAGTCGTCTCGGAGGTCACTGTGTCGTTGCGCGGATCGAAGGTTGTGGCCGTCCTTGAACCTAAGCCGGCCTTCCCCCCCCAGATCGGATAGTCAGGCAGTCCAAGCTCACGCATCTTCAGCGCAAAGCGGCCTTTGAGGTCGTTGAAGTCCAGCGCCTCCGGCAATCGCCCACCAAGCCCTACGCATTGCTGGTTGGCCTGATCCCAGGTCGCCCCCGTGCTGGATACCACCTCGAATTGATGAATGCCCCGTACCGTCAATTGATAAGCCTGCGGCTGCCCCGGCAATTGCGCGCTGATCGTGGCGTTGCCATTGCGCAGGACAGTGACTCTGCCCTGTGAGTCCACGGTCGCGACACTTGTGTCACTGCTGGTGTAGCCCGTCGCACCGGGTGCCTGACGCACGAAACTGAAGACCTCGCGATCCACCCCGGGCTTGGGTAACAACATCTCACCGTTGCGATAGACCGCTACCAACAACTTGCTGCTCAGGTCATGGATGTAGCTGCCGGAAAAACCTTGGGCGAGCTTGAACGAGAGCGGCGGGCTGGCAGCCTGCTCACAGAGTCGCTGCAACGGGAGTGCTGGATCGCCGACGCCGACACAGTAGCTGATCTGCACATCCGCACCCGCGTGGGGCTCGAACAAGGCCTTGGCAAGCAGTAGCCGAATAGGCCTCGTTGAAAGACCGACCACCGTGCGCGGTCCCTCGATCACCTGCCCATTGACCAACAGCCTCACAACCAGGCTCTGTTGGTTGTAGGCCGGGCCACCGGTCATGGTCGTGACCTCCAACCCACTGCCGGGAATATCGCTCGGATCAAGCGTTGCGCCTTCCGTAACCAACGTCGTCGTGGGCACCGCCAAGTCGGCCCACGCAGGGCTCAAGACGGTAGTCAACAGCACACCAAACATCCAGGCCCGGCCAGCCTTGGCCGGCCCTTTATTGAACCAATGGCACATAGCGGTTCTCCTTGGCTGCCAGGGTCTGACGACCCTGACAGCTCACACAGGCAGGGAAGTCAGACGCGACGCAGTTCGTTATCTGCTGCAACCTTGGCGCCAGGCGTTGTGTCCGGATGGCCGGTCACCAGACGATTGCGCAGAAGGGACTGCACCGCCGAACTGTCACCGCCCCCAGCCGGATGCCCCCAGGTCACCACCCGGCCATCGGAGGTCAAGGCAGTGAAACCGTTGCTGTTGGCATAAATCGCCCGCACGTTGGTCAATCCAGGCACAGTGGTGACATTGCCGCCCGAAGTGGCGTGCCCCCAGGCCACCACGGTGCCGTTGCTGCGCAGTGCGGCGAAACTCCAGGCACTGCCCACCACCTGGACGATGTCGTCCAGGTGCAGGATGTTGGCCGGGATGGTGCCGCCATTGTTCACATTGCCCCAGGCCACCACATGCCCGCTGCGTCGGCGGGCACAGAAGGCATGCCAGGTGCTGGTCACCTCGACGATATCGGTGAGCGCCGAGATATTCGGCGGAACGATACCGCCATGGGTGGAGGCCCCCCAGGCCAGGACCTGGCCCGCCGTGGTAATGACCGAGAAGGCCTGGGCAGTGGCGCCTTCAAGGGTGGCGATATCCTTGCGCGCCTTGATGTTCGCCGGTGCGTTCCCGCCATAGGTGGCGTTGCCCCAGGTCTCCACGCTCATGTCGTTGCGACGTACCACGAAGGCCGCGTAGTTGCCTTTGACATAGACGTTGTCGGGACGCTCGGCGATAGCAATAGGTATCGAGCCGCCGTTGGCCTTCTGCCCCCACGCCAGCAGCTGGCCATCGCTGCGCTTGGCGGCAAACGCCAGGCCTGCGCCATAGACATCGTCGATATCCTTGCGCAGGAGAATATCCCCCGGGATGTCCGCGCCATTGGCCATTACCCCCCAGGCACTGAGTGTGTTGGTGTCCTGGCGTTTGCCGACGAACACGGTGGAGTTGCTGCGGATGAAGCGAAATGGCTTGCCCGCGTCCTCGGCACGCAATGCCCCGCCCTCGGCCGCATTGCCCCAGGTCACCACGTTGCCATTGTCCAGCCAGGCCGCACAGGCACTGCGGGTGGTACAGAGCCCACGCGCATTGTCCAACGCCATTCCCGGTCCACGTCCTCCCCAACCCACCATTCCCCAGTAGGCCAAGGCAAAGCGTCCTGGAGTATGCGGCTGGTTCTCGATCAGTGCGGCGAACGCCGCCGTGCCGTTAACCTGGGCATCGTTACCGGTGCCGAACACATTGCCGGGATTGAGCAGCACCGCATCGGACAGGTTACGCACCCGCAGTACCTTCCAAGGCTCCTTGTCCAGCCAGGTGTAACCTGCGGTCCAGGTGGTATCGCCCTGGTACTGCCACTCCACCAGGATCGGCCGTGGGGGCGTGGTAGTGCTGTAGGCGCTGATCACCCGAGACGATCCTGAAGCCCGGTATGTGGAGACGTTGTAACGAGCACCGAACAGACGCATGGTACCGCTGCTGAGCACTCGGCTGACGGTGTAAGCGCTGCTGTCCGAAGGTTCCGTAGGGCCGTTCGGGTTACGGAAAACGGTATAGGACAAATCAACCTTCTGATTGAGTAGCGCTGAAATGTCGGCATAGGGCACGGTGATACTCAGCGCCAGGCCCGCCTCATTCGCCAGCACAGTCCTCGGGTAATACTTGGCCCCATTCGGATGGTTCAGCTTCAGCGTCACCAGGTCACCACCGCGCAACTGAGCAGCTGCCGCGATGTGTACCGTGGCACCGCTGCGCACATCGTCCGGATTGAGATTGCCATTGACGGCCTCGACGAAGATCGGCAACGGCAACGCGGCACCTTGAACCCGTATCGTGATCGGTTTGGAGCTTTGTTCAGCACCCGTGAGCCGATACACGTTGTAGTGCACCAGCACATCGCCGTTGTTGCTGGCCCTGACGACATCGGCCGGGATCCGGTGCTCCTGCGGCTGACCTTGCTGGCCTTCGATGACGCGTTCCGAATGGACATGGACACTGCCTGGATTTTGGCCAGCCCAACTGACCTCCCACTCATCACCGACTTGCAAGTCGGCAGCCGCGACGATGCGCAGCGTGACCGGGTCGTTGGGCGCGAATGGCTTGGCAGGGTCGAGCACCACCCCGCCCGTGCCAAGAAACTTCAGTGGGGGCAGGTCCTTGCTCGGCACCACGCCGATGTTCAGGATCAGCGGTTCAGACGTGCGATCAGGCTCGCCCGATTCAAGGATGGTGTAGGTGACCGTTACCTGGCCGCCCGTGTTATCGAGCAGCAAATCGTGAACGATCGAGAACTTAGCGGGCACGTGCAGGTCCGCAGGCAAATCATCGAAGAACGACTTCCCTACCGCTGCGGCCCAGTTCAGGCGGATCTTTGTCTTCGGTGAGGCGAAGAATTGCACGATCACATCGATGCCATTGGGATTGTCGGCAGGAATGACGTTACCGTCGGCGAATACCGGGAATGTCTCGGGCGCGGGTAAATCATACAAGCTTCGGCCCACCCCAACGGACGTCGTCTCCGATTCCAGAGGCATCGGCAGACCAGCGCGTTCAATCTGGAAACTCAGCGCCAGGCTACCGCCATCGAGCGACACCAGATTCACGGCGGGGTCGATCCTGAAGATGAAGTCCTTGCCTGCCTGCGCGCTGCTGATTCGACGTCGTTCGCTATAACGCAATGGGGTCTGATCCGCCCGGGTCCCTGTCCAGAACAGCGTCACCCAATCAAGCGCCTGCAGGCCAACGGCGGCCTCGATGTGCACGGTAGCGGTCTTGCTGTTGGCCTCTACCCTATCGTCCTTGGCCTCGAGCAAGGTGGGGGCCGTCAGTTGTCGCGCCTGGCCAATGAACGATACGAAACTGCGTTTTGAAGGGAACGTTCCAGCCCCTCGCTGGATCCGGTAAAAGGCAATCCCGGCGCCCATGCCTAGTGCCAGCAAACGAAGATTTTCGATACTGAACGTCACCCCACGTCTAGCATCCAGGCTATTCACGGTTCGCGGAGGGAGTTCATGCTCGAAGATTTGACCCGCCGCGGTAATGCCGCGCCAGATAAGGGTGACAACGTCACCTACCGTTAGATTGAAGCCAGGTGCAAGCCCACGAGCATCGACCATGACGGAAAGATCATTGGCACCCAACTTGCCAAGGTCAATCACATCCACTTGCGCTGGTTCTGAAGTCTGGTCGAAGATCAGCGGCTCGAGCAGGGTGCCATCGTCAAACTCGACTTTGACTGCCCCACGCAATGACCAGTCGCTGGACTGACGCTGAACCTCATCCGTAACCCGATAAACGAGAATAAGCTTGTCGCCCTGCCCGGCGCTCCTGATCACCTCTTCGGGCACGGTAATGACCACTGGTTCTCCGACTTGCGCAGGTTCAACGACTTGCTCTACGAACACACCACCCCAGCTCAATACGATGAGATCGTAAGCCCGCATATAGAGGTAGGCCGGGATGGTTACACTGATATCCTGCTGCCCGGTCACACCCTCAGGAGGTACCGTCGCCTGAGGTGGCAAGAGCCGGAAATGACCAGGCCTGTCGGGCTCAGGATCAACGCCCCCTGGCTGCACCATCCGACTCAGTACGTTCAAGCGCAGGGACTCTTCGGTGTTCCCCGAAGGGGCACGAGTGACGCGATGCCACAACTCGGACACGACACCCTCGATCTGTTCTGGCGAGGGATCTGCGCCAGGCCGGACGAACCCTGGCACCTTTTCGGCCGCTACATAGAGGAAGAAATGGGCACCGGGCTGACCGGACACCGGTGTTTGCCCGGCGGCTGGCGGCGGGCCGACGATGCCAGTGGCCACAGGCATACTCGGGTCACGCCAGAACACCTCGATCCGATCCCCCTCGTTCATTTCCGGATAGGCTTGCACGATAATTTCCAGGCCATTGATGCCTGCCTGGACCATATGGAAGTTGACCCCGACATGCGCGCCGGGTGTGCCGCGCAACGGGTAGACCTGGCGTGGAATGAAAATACGCTGCAAGGTACCCGCAGCGTTGATCGATGGTGTGAAGCTGAGTTTGTTAAAGGCATCCAGCAAGTCCTGGAGAGAGTAATCACCCTCCGGCTGTACGGCTACTAAGTTGTTCTGTGTGTCATTGGCCATGCTGGAGCCCTTTCGAAGTGTGGGAGTAAGTCAACGGTCGCCTGATTGAACGACTGCCAACAGTCACAGCACAACTAACAGAAATGCTAGGTAAAGCGCCTTGGAGCTGTCGCTTGCAACAGACAGCACGCGCGCTTTGCGCTAGGCTTGCGCCTTCATCCACAAGGAGCATCACCATGGCCCACGCCACTGCCCGCCACATCCTCGTCAGCAGCGAAGACAAGTGCAACGAACTCAAGGCCCAGATCGAAGGCGGTGCCGACTTCGCCGAAATCGCCAAGGCCAACTCCACGTGCCCGTCCAGCCGCCAGGGCGGCGACCTGGGTTTGTTCGGTCCAGGCCAGATGGTCAAGGAGTTCGACACCGTGGTGTTCAGCGCGCCGCTGAACGTGGTGCAGGGCCCGGTGAAGACCCAGTTCGGTTACCACCTGCTGGAAGTGACCAGCCGTCAGGACTAAGTCATCGCAGACGATGACCGGCCTTGTAGGAGCGGATTCATCCACGAATGCGTCAGGGCAGGCAAAGTCGCCTGGGAGGACGCTATCGCGGCTGACTGCGCTCCTGCAGGGCCTCTGCGGCCTGCTGTTGTCATGCATGGCCAACGCCGCCCCGACCCACGCCCTCACCGTCTACGGTGAAGCCCCCCGCTACCCCGCGAACTTCCACCACTTCGACTACGTCAACCCGGCGGCCCCCAAGGGCGGCAGCCTGCGCCGCTCGGCCATGGAGATTGGCCAGTTCGACCATGTCCTGCCGTACATCGACAACGGCACCGGCGTCAGCCAGGTCGATGGCTGGCTGTACGCGCCGTTGGCGCTGCGCTCGCTCGACGAGCCCTACACGGTCTACGGCCTGATCGCCCAGCGCCTGGAACGCGGCCCCGAGGATGCCTGGCTGCGGGTCTACCTCGACCCACGGGCCACGTTCGCCGACGGCAAGCCGGTGCGTGCCGAGGACGTGCGCTTCAGCTTCGATGTGCTGATGGGCCAGGGCAGCCTGAAGTACCGCACGCAGTTCACCGACGTCAGCGGTGTGACGGTCGAAGGCCCGCGCCAGGTGCGTTTTGACTTCAAGCCGGGCCATGGCCGCACCCTGCCCCTGGAACTGGCAGGCCTGCCGGTGCTGCCCGAACACGATTGGCAGCAACGTGATTTTGCCAACGGCGCCGGTTTCGACCAGCCGCTGGGCAGCGGTCCCTACCGCATCGGCCGGATCGACAATGGCCGCAGCATCACCTTCGAGCGCGACCCCAACTGGTGGGCCCGGGACCTGCCGGTGGCCCGCGGCCTGTACAACTTCGCGCGGATCCGCATCGAGTACTTCGGAGACACCGAAGTCGCCCGCCAGGTGCTCAAGGGCGGCGGCTACGACTACAACCGCGAATACTCCGCCACCGCCTACACCCTGGGCTACAACGGCGCGGCGCTGGACGACGGTCGCCTGCGCCGCGCCCACCTGGGCCCGGCCAAGCCGCAGATCGCCCAGGGTTTCGTGTTCAACCTGGACAAGCCACAGTTCAAGGACCGTCGGGTGCGCCAGGCGCTGGCCTTGCTCTGGGACTTCGAGTGGAGCAACCGGCAGATGATGCGCAACCTGTACATCCGCCAGCAGAGCCTGTTCTCCAACACCCCGCTGGCCGCCCGGGCGCTGCCCGACGCCGACGAGCTCAAGGTGCTCGAGCCGCTGCGCGGCAAGGTGCCGGACGAGGTGTTCAGCCAGGTGTTCAACGCCCCGGTCACCGACGGTTCAGGCATCATCCGCAAGCAACAACTGCAGGCCCTTGCCCTGCTCGAGGCGGCAGGCTGGCAGCCCCAGGGCGACCGCCTGGTGAATGCGGCGGGGGAGCCGCTGAGCTTCACTTTCCTCAATGGCCAGTCGGGCATGGAGCGCCTGCTGCTGCCGTGGAAACGCAACCTGGCGCAGATCGGCGTCGAGCTGAACATCCGCAACATAGACGCGGCGCAGTACGTCAACCGGGTGATGGCCCGCGACTACGACATGGTCGTCACCGGTTACCCGGTCACCCTGTCGCCGGGCAGCGAGCTGTACACCTATTTTGGCTCGGCCGCGGCCAACGACCCCGGCTCGAACAACCTGATGGTGCTCAAGGACCCGGCCGTGGACCATCTACTCGACGGCCTGGCACGGGCCAGCACACAAGCCGACATGCTGCGCCATGCCCATGCCCTGGACCGGGTGCTGCAATGGAACTACTACTGGATCCCCAATTATTACCCGCCTGGCAGCTCGACGGTGTGGTGGAACCGCTTCGGCCTGCCCAAGATCCAGGCCGCCTATGACGAAGGCCTGGACACCTGGTGGGAGATCAGCCCAACGCCGTTGACCCGTGAGCAGTTGGCCGCGCGTCAGGGAAAAACGCCATGACCGCCTATATCCTGCGCCGCCTGCTGCTGATCGTCCCGACCTTGCTGGCGATCCTGCTGGTCAACTTCGCCATCGTCCAGGCCGCGCCTGGCGGGCCGGTTGAGCAGGCCGTGGCGCGCCTGCAGGGCATCGGCGGCGGCGCGCCGGGCGCACGGGTCGAGGCGCTCCAGGGCGGCTCGCGGGCCAGCCGTGGCCTGGACCCGAAACTGATCGAGCAGATCAAGCACCAGTACGGTTTCGACAAGTCCGCCCCCGAGCGCCTGTGGCTGATGCTCGGCCAGTACGCGCGGCTGGATTTTGGCCAGAGCTTCTTTCGCGGCGCCAAGGTCACCGAGTTGATCCTCGACAAGCTGCCGGTCACCTTGTCGCTGGGCTTCTGGACGACGCTGATCACCTACCTGGTATCGATCCCGCTGGGCATACGCAAGGCCGTCCGCCATGGCAGCCGCTTCGATGCCTGGAGCAGCGCGTTGATCGTCATCGGTTACGCCCTGCCCTCGTTCCTGTTCGCCTTGCTGCTGATCGTGCTATTCGCCGGCGGCACCTCGCTCAACTGGTTCCCGGTGCGCGGCCTGGTGTCGGACGACTTCGACCAGCTCAGCCTGTTGGGCAAAGTGGCCGACTACTTCTGGCACCTGGTGCTGCCGGTGGGCGCGCTGGTGATCGGTGGCTTCGCCACCCTGACCCTGCTGACCAAGAACGCCTTTCTCGAGGAGATCTCGCGCCAGTACGTGGTCACCGCCCGGGCCAAGGGCCTGAGCGAGCGCCGGGTGCTGTACGGGCACGTGTTGCGCAACGCCATGCTGCTGGTGGTGGCCGGGGTGCCGCAGGCCTTGATCACGGTGTTCTTCGCCGGTTCCTTGCTGATCGAGGTGATCTTCTCCCTCGACGGCCTGGGGCGCCTGAGCTACGAGGCGGCGGTGTCGCGGGATTACCCGGTGGTGTTCGGCACGCTGTTCATCTTCACCCTGGCCGGCTTGCTCATCCGCCTGATCGGTGACCTGTGCTACACCTTGCTCGACCCGCGCATCGACTTCGACACGAGGGGCCGCTGATGCTCTCGCCCATCGCTCGGCGCCGCCTGCAACGCTTTCGTGGCAATCGCCTTGGCTGGGGCTCGCTGTGGCTGTTCGCCGCGTTGCTGCTACTGAGCCTCGGCGCCGAGCTGGTGGCCAACGACAAGCCGCTGCTGCTTGGCTACCAGGGCGAGCTGTATAGCCCTGCGCTCAAGCGCTATACCGAGCAGCAGTTCGGCGGCCAGTTGCCTTTCCAGCCAGATTACCGCAGCCAGTACGTGCGCCAGCTGATCGAGGGCCAGGGCGGCTGGATGCTGTTCGCGCCGATCCCGTTCAGCGCCGACACGCCCAACTACGACTTGCAGGTGCCCACCCCCAGCCCACCGAGCACGGTCAATTGGCTGGGCACCGACGACCAGGGCCGCGATGTGCTGGCGCGGGTGCTGTACGGCACCCGGGTGTCGCTGCTGTTCGCCTTCGCCTTGACCATGCTCAGCGTGCTGATCGGCGTGACCGCCGGTGCCCTGCAGGGTTACCACGGCGGCTGGGTCGACCTGCTCGGTCAACGTTTGCTGGAAGTGTGGTCGGGGTTGCCGGTGCTGTACCTGCTGATCATCCTGTCCGGTTTCGTCGAGCCGGATTTCTGGTGGCTACTGGGGATCATGGCGCTGTTCTCCTGGCTCGCCCTGGTCGATGTGGTGCGCGCCGAGTTTCTCCGCGGGCGCAACCTGGAGTATGTGAAGGCCGCGCGGGCATTGGGCTTGCCGGACACCCAGGTGATGCTGCGGCATATCCTGCCCAATGCCATGAACGCAACCCTGAGCTATGTGCCGTTCATGCTCACCGGGGCGATCACCACCCTGACCGCGCTGGACTTTCTTGGCTTCGGCATGCCGGCGGGCAGCGCCTCGTTGGGTGAGCTGGTGACCCAGGGCAAGCAGCACCTGGAAGCGCCTTGGCTGGGCTTCACCGCGTTCTTTGCCCTGGCGCTGATCCTGTCGTTGCTGGTATTGATCGGCGATGCGCTGCGCGAGGCCTTCGATCCACGACGATAGCCACGACACGATCCCTGTAGGAGTGGCAATCATGAATCAACGGACAGCTTCGATACACGACAACCTCAAGGACTACCTCCAGGCCCGGCAACTGGCGATCCGCTCGCTGTTCGAGATCATCGAACAGTCCAGCGAGGGCACGGTGATCGTCGACCGCCAGGCGCGCATCGTCTGGATGAACGAGCGCTATGCCCGGCGCTTCGGCCTGGCCGACGCCGCCAGCGCCATCGGCCAGCCCTGCGAGGCGGTGATCCCAGGCAGCTTGATGCGCGAGGTGGTGAGCAACAGCAAGCCGATCCTGCTGGACATGCTCGACACCGCCAACGAGCCGCTGGTGGTGATGCGCCTGCCGATCCATGACGACCATGGCGCGCTGATCGGCGCCATCGGTTTTGCCCTCTTCGACGAGCTGCGCAGCCTGTCACCGCTGCTCAAGCGCTATGCGACCCTGCAGCAGGAGCTGGCCAGCACCCGCTCGCAACTGCGCGCGCCAGGCGCGCTACAGCTTCGCCCAGTTCGTCGGCAGCAGCGCCGCCTGCCTGGAGGCCAAGCGCCGGGCCAGACGTGGCGCCGCCAGCGACTCGCCGGTACTGCTGCTGGGCGAGACCGGCACCGGCAAGGAACTGCTGGCCCATGACATCCACGCCGCCTCGCCACGGGCGCCCAAGGCCTTCGTCAGCATCAATAGCGCGGCAATCCCGGAAACCTTGCTCGAGGCCGAATTCTTCGGCACCGCCCCCGGCGCCTTCACCGGCGCCGAGCGCAAGGGCCGCAATGGCAAGCTGCAACTGGCCGAGGGCGGCACGCTGTTTCTGGACGAGATCGGCGACATGCCCCTGGCCCTGCAAAGCAAGCTGCTGCGGGTGCTGCAGGAGAAGGAGTACGAGCCGGTGGGCTCCAACCAGATGCTGCGCAGCGATGTGCGGATCATCGCCGCTACCTCCATCGACCTGCAGGCGGCCATGGCCCAGGGGACGTTCCGCGCCGACCTGTACTACCGGCTGAATGTGCTGCCGATCGAGGTACCGCCGCTGCGCGAGCGCCTGGAGGACCTGCCGGCCTTGTGCGAGGCAATCCTCGCCGAGCTGGGCAGCCAGTATGAGCTGGAACCTGAGGCCCAGGCGCTGCTGGGGCGCCATGCCTGGCCGGGAAATATTCGCGAGCTGCGCAATGTCCTGGAGCGCACGACCTTGCTGGCGGACCAGCCGCGGCTGAGCGCGCAGGACCTGGCCAATGCGCTGGGCCCGGTAAGCCCGGTGCAGGTCGCCGCGCCGTCGTTGAGTTATCGCGAGGCCTGTGTTCAGTTCGAGCGGGGGGGATTGTCGATGCCCTCGCCCGCAATGCCGGGAGTGTGCCGCAAGCGGCGCAGGCATTGGGCTTGGGGCGCTCGACGCTGTACAAGAAAATGGTCGCGCTGGGCATTTCGTCTCAATAATGAGAGTTTAGTTTCCGAATAGAGACGCCCCCCTGTAGGAGCCGGCTTGCCGGCGAACCAGACGACGCGATGGATGACACCGGCCATGCCGGTGTTCGCCGGCAAGCCGGCTCCTACAGGGGATGGACGAACGTCTCAAGATCGAGACAAATTTGCTAAAAATTAAATATTTACCCAATAAAATCAACTAGTTACACAATTGGCACGAATATCGCCAACAGCGAATCCAACCATAAAAACAACAGTTGGAGACCCCTCGATGACCGTGCTCATCGCCCTCGCCGCCCTGGCCCTGCTGATGGTCGCCGCCATGGCCAGCGGCGGCATGGGCACACTGCCGCACAACGGCGCGGTGATCACCCTGCTGGCGGTGACCGGGCTGACCCACCGCGAGGCGTACAAGGACATTTTCGGCATTACCCTGATCAAGACCCTGGCGGTGTTCGTGGTCATCGCCACGTTCTACGCCACCGGCATCGTATGAAGGAGAACAGCATGACGCTCAAAGGCAAGACCGCACTGGTCACCGGTTCCACCAGCGGCATCGGCCTAGGGATCGCCCAGGTATTGGCCGAGGCCGGCGCCAACATCCTGCTCAACGGTTTCGGCGACCCGGCACCGGCCATCGCCGAAATCGCCCGGCACGGCGTGAACGTTGCCCATCATCCGGCCGACCTGGCCGACGTGGCGCAGATCGAACAGCTGTTCGCCATGGCCGCGCGTAAATTCGGCGCCGTGGACATTTTGGTCAACAATGCCGGTATCCAGCACGTGGCGCCGGTCGAACAGTTCCCGGTCGAGGCCTGGGACAAGATCATCGCGCTGAACCTCTCGGCGGTGTTCCATGGCAGCCGCCTGGCGCTGCCGGGCATGCGGGCGCGGGGCTGGGGGCGGATCATCAACATCGCCTCGGTGCACGGGCTGGTCGGCTCCACCGGCAAGGCCGCCTACGTGGCGGCCAAGCATGGCGTGGTCGGCCTGACCAAGGTGATCGGCCTGGAAACCGCCACCAGCAACGTCACCTGCAATGCCCTCTGTCCCGGCTGGGTGTTGACGCCGTTGGTGCAGCAACAGATCGACGATCGCGCCGGCAATGGCGGCGACCCGCTGCAAGCACAACACGACCTGCTGGCGGAAAAGCAGCCATCGCAGGCCTTCGTCACCCCTCGCCATCTCGGCGAACTGGCGCTGTTCCTGTGCAGCGAGGCCGGCAGCCAGGTGCGCGGCGCGGCCTGGAATGTCGATGGCGGTTGGCTGGCGCAGTGAAACGGCTAGAGTGAAAGGAGGATGGCACCGGCCTTGGCCGGCGCCTACCTGCGGCCACCCTACCTTTGAGGGCTCCTGACATGCACGACGTACTCTGGCGCCCCACCACCCGCCAGATCGAAGCCAGCCGGATGGACGCCTTCCGCCGCTGGGTCAACTTGCGTTTCAACCTGCAACTGGACGACTACCCCGCCCTGCATCGCTGGAGCATCGAGCAACGCGCACAGTTCTGGCAGGCCCTGGCTGAATACTTCCAGGTGCGCTGGCACATCCCGCCCAGCAGCGCCCTGGTGGAAGGCCCGCAGATGAGCGATGCCCGCTGGTTCACTGGCGCCACCCTGAATTTCGCCGAACACCTGCTGCAACGTCGCGACGACCGCCCGGCCGTGGTCGCCGTGGGCGAGGATGGCAGCCGCCACAGCCTCACCCACAACCAGCTGGCCGCCCAGGTGGCCGGGCTGCAACAGGCCCTGCGCCAGCTCGGCATCCAGCCCGGCGATCGCATTGCGGCAATAATGCCCAACACCTGGCAGACCCTGGTCGCCATGCTCGCCGCCAGCAGCCTTGGGGCGGTGTGGTCCAGCTGCTCGCCAGAGTTCGGCGCCCACGCCATCATCGACCGTTTCAGCCAGATCGTGCCGCGGGTGTTGATCGCCTGCGCCGGCTACCAGTATGCCGGCAAGACCTTCGACCAGGTCGACACGCTCAACCAGGTAATCGCCCAGTTGCCGCAACTGCAGCACCTGCTGGTGCTGCCGCACAGTCGCGCCGTCACCCGTGCCGATGAATTCGGCCCGGTGCCGACCACGCTGTGGGACGACTTCTTCCAGCCCGGCGGCAGTCCGACCTTCACCGCCCTGCCCTTCGACCATCCGCTGTATATCCTCTATTCCAGCGGCACCACCGGCGTGCCCAAGTGCATCGTCCACCGCGCCGGCGGCGTGCTATTGCAGCACCTCAAGGAGCACGGCCTGCACAACGACCTGAAGGCCGACGAGGTGTTGTTCTACTACACCACCTGCGGCTGGATGATGTGGAACTGGCTGGTGAGCGGCCTGGCAGTAGGTGCCACCCTGGTGCTGTACGATGGCTCGCCGTTGCACCCTGGGCCCGAGCGCCTGCTGGACCTGATCGACGCCGAAGGCATCCACGCCTTCGGCACCAGCCCCAAGTACCTGGCGGCGCTGGAACAGGCCGGGGTCAAGCCGGCCAGCTCCCATCGGCTGGACAGCCTGCGGCTGATGCTGTGCACCGGCTCGCCGCTGTCGCCCCACAGCTACGACTATGTATACCGCCAATTCAAGGCCGAGCTGTGCCTGGCGTCGATGTCCGGGGGGACCGATATCGTCGCCTGCTTCGTGCTCGGCAACCCGTTGCTGGCGGTGCGCCGTGGTGAAATCGCCGGCAAGGGCCTGGGCATGGCGGTGCAGGTGTGGAACGAGAAGGGCCAGCCGGTCACCGGCGAAAAAGGCGAACTGGTGTGCATCCATCCCTTCCCCTCGATGCCCTTGGGCTTCTGGGGCGACCGCGATGGCAGCCGCTATCACCAGGCGTACTTCAGCCAGTTCGAGGGGGTCTGGTGCCAGGGCGACTATGCCGAGCAACTGCCGACAGGCGGGCTGGTCATCCATGGGCGCTCCGATGCCGTGCTCAACCCCGGTGGTGTGCGCATCGGCACCGCGGAGATCTACCGGCAGGTGGAGAAGGTCGAGCAAGTGCTGGAAAGCGTGGCCATCGCTCAGGATTGGCAAGGCGACGTGCGCGTGGTGCTGTTCGTGCGCCTGGGTCACGGCCTGCAACTGGACGACTCGCTGCGCCAGCGCATCCGCCAGGTGATCCGCCAGTTCGCCACGCCGCGCCATGTGCCGGCGGTGATCGTCCAGGTCAGCGATATTCCCCGCACCCTCAGCGGCAAGCTGGTGGAGCTGGCGATTCGCAATGTGGTGCACGGGTTACCGGTAAAGAACACCGACGCGTTGGCCAATCCCGAGGCGCTGGAGCAGTTTCGCGACCGTGCGGAACTGCGCTGAGCCGATCGCCAGCGCGCTTGCGCTTGCACCCCGACGCGGCATAATGGCGCCCTTTTTGCGCCGCAACACAGGGACCCCACCATGAAAGCCCAAGCTCGCCACATCCTGGTCAAGACCGCTGAAGAGGCCGAGAAACTCAAGCAGCGCATCGCCAACGGCGAGGCCTTCGACGTGCTGGCGAAGAAATTCTCCACCTGCCCGTCGGGCAAGCGCGGCGGCGACCTGGGCGAAGTGCGCCCGGGGCAGATGGTCGGCGCCATCGACCAGGTTATTTTCAAGAAGCCCCTGCGCGTGGTGCACGGCCCGATCAAGAGCAAGTTCGGTTACCACCTGGTGCAGACCTTCTACCGCGACTAAGCCCGCCGCTGCAGCAGGGCCGGCGCTTGCTCGCCGCTGGCCACCACCCGTTCCAACCCCTCCTGCACCCCCAGGCTGGCGCGTTCCATGTCGGCCACGGCCTTGAGCATGGCCGCGGTATCCCCCGCCACATGGGCATTGAGCGCATCGAACGCCCCACGGTGCACGGCTGCGTGGGGCGCGTCGATCTCCGGATAGCCGGCCAGGTGGGCATAGTGCCGGGCGCCATCGCCCTCGCGGTACCACTTGCCCAGACGGCAACCGGTGTGGTCGGTGAAGTCCGCCAGCCCCTCCTGCGACACACCGAACAACACCTTGTACACGCGAAACTTGTAGAGCAGGTGATCGAGCTTGGCCAACTCGCAGAAACTGCGCAGCGCCGACACCGATGCCGAGCTTTCCGCCACCGTCGACATATCCAGCAACTGGCGCATGGTGCTGGCCGCGGACTGGCCCACGGCACTGTAGGACGAAGACTGTTCGGCCAGGCTGGCAATGTGGCCCCGGCTTTGCGCACTGTCGGCACGAATCGCCGAGACCAGCGTGCCGATTTCGGCGGTGGCGTCGGCCGTACGCCGGGCCAGGGTCCGGACTTCGTCGGCCACCACGGCAAAACCGCGCCCGGCATCACCGGCTCGCGCCGCCTCGATGGCCGCGTTCAGGGCGAGCAGGTTGGTCTGGTCCGCCACCTCGCGGATGATTTCCAGCACACCGCCAACCTGCTGGGCCTGGTGGTCGAGTTTGCCGACCTTTTCCGATGCCTCGCCAGAAGCATCGGCCAGTTGCTCGAGGTTGTCGGCGATCGCATCGATGCTGCTCTGGTTATTGCTGGCGATGCCCTGGATGCGAATGGCGTACTCGCGCTCCTGCTCCATGCTGTGGGCCAGGCTGGCGAACGAGGTCTGAGTCATTTCCAGGGACTGCGAAAACGCCGACAAGTTGCCCGCCAGACGGGTGAGCACCTGGTTCTCCTGCGACAACAGGGTGGCCTGCGCCTCGGCGGCGGCGGCACGCCGTTGCGCTTCGACCAGTTGCTCGCGCACCTGTTGCAACGCATTGTTCAGGTCGTTGATTTGCTTATCCTGCTGGCCTGCTTTGTTCCACCACTTCACACTTGGCTCCTGGGACGTGCCCACCGCTTGATACCCGGCACCTCTGCGGGCATTGACCGGTAAAAATCCCAGCATCCGGGCAGCGGCGCAAGCATCACCTGGCAGTCAAAACAGCGGATCAGCCCGTCAGCGGCGCGCGGCCAACAGGCCCAGGCCCGCGCAGCCCAGCAGCGCAGCGCTGACCCGGTTGAACAACCGACGCGGCCCAGGCCGTTCGAACCAGCGTTGCAGGTAGGCACCGAGCCCGGCATAGATGGCAATGGCCGCCCACTCCAGCAACAGGAACAGCGCGCCCAATTGTAGGAACTGCTCGCCGACCGGGACGGTGCTGCCCACCGAAACGAACTGCGGCAGGAACGCGGTGAAGATCAGGATGGCCTTGGGGTTGCCCGCCGCCACCCAAAACTCCTGGCGCGCCAGCTTCCAGGTGCCGCGAGGCTGCTCGCCGGTGGCTGCGGCCTGCACCACCGGTGCCCGCCATAACTGCCAGGCGATGTAGAACAAGTAGCCGGCGCCCAGCACCTTGATCGCCAGGAACAGGTATTCACTGGTATGCAGCACCACTGCCAGGCCCATGGCCGCCAGGGCGATCATGCCGCTGAAGGCCAACAGGCGCCCGGCGCCAGCCACACAGGCGGTGCGCAGGCCATAGCGGCTGGCATTGTGCAGCGACAGCAGGTTGTTCGGCCCGGGGGCCATGTTCAGGGCAAAACAGGCAGGGATGAACAGCAGCAGGCTCGACAGGTCCATTCTTATTCTCCTTCACGGGCCCGCAGCGTCGCGCCCGTCGGGTCATGGCGTCAAGCACAGCGACGAGCTGAATGACCGGCACAGTGGCCAGCAGGTAGACTGCGATTTTCCGCCAGCCTCCAGGTCGCCGGCCATGTCCCCTCACCGCAGCGAAATCTGGCACGATCCGGCCCTGCCCTATGTCGAAAGCCGCCGCGCCTGCCATAGCCGCGCCTGTTACCGGGCCCATAGCCACCCGAGTTTATCCATCGGCGCGGTGGACGCCGGGTTCAGCCGTTTTACCGGCGCTGGCGAGGGTGAGGTGCGCCTGACCCCGGGCACCTTGGTACTGGTGCCTGCCGAGCGGGTGCATGCTTGCAATCCCGAGCCAGGACAGGCCTGGAGCTACCAGATGCTGCACCTGGATGCCCAATGGCTGCGCAACCTGCGCCTGGAGTCGGGGGTGGCCGCCGCAGAGCCGGGGGCCGCGGCACGGATCGTGCGATCGAGGGCTGTCTATCGACAGTTCTGTGCACTCAACGCGCTGCTGTTTTCAGCGGCGTCAACGCTTGAGAAAGAGGCCGCGCTGGTGGCGTTCGTCGGCGACCAGGATTTTTCCGCCCACCCGGCCCTGCTGCCGGCGCCAGCGCTGCAACCGTCGCTGCTGCGCGAACTGCTGGGGCGGCTCGAGGCGCAAGCGCTGGACGGGCCGAGCCTGGGGCAGTTGGCCGAGCGGGCCGGCATGGGGCGTTACCAGCTGATTCGCGCCTTTGCCGCCGCCACAGGGCTGACGCCCCATGCTTACCTGCTTAACGCCCGGGTGAACCAGGCGCGCGCACTGCTGCGCCAGGGTCAGGCGTTGGCGGAGGTTGCCTACCGCCTGGGGTTTGCCGACCAGGCGCACTTCCAGCGGGTGTTCAAGGCCCATGCTGGGGTGACGCCTGGGGTGTATCGGGCATCCGCCATCACCCCAGGCGCCGCGATGGCGGGCAGCGGCGGTGCCAGTGTTCGCCGGCAAGCCGGCTCCTACAGTTGAGTGACCGACACCGGCCCGTAGGA
>NZ_JBMDJI010000030.1:0-54793 GCF_057809115.1 Pseudomonas sp. FG47 | reverse complement strand
ACCCCTGTTACCGCCGTGAAAGGGCGGTGTCCTAGGCCACTAGACGAAGGGGACACGCTGCTCGCATTTGCATGCTTGCTTTCACTCCCTGCCGCGTTTCGCTGTTTGCTTTACGCTGCAAGTGGCGCGCATTCTATGGATGCCTTGCAGGGTCGTCAACCCCTTTGTAGAAATTTATTTAAATCAATGACTTCCCGTTGCCACAGGGGGTGGTGCAGGATGTGTCCGGGGATTGGCGTTGATTTTCTGACACGGCCTCGGCAAGCTCATAGCCATGTGCCATCAACTGTAGATTCGCGCAGCCCTGCCGACATAGAAATAAGGCGCGAGCGCGCGAGTTCCGCCGGGCTGCACTGTTCGCCCCCAGGTGAACTCACTACACTCTTTACCAGATGCAAAACTTCTTCATGAGGCGTTAACGGTGACACCACTTCTGATCACCCTGCTTATCGTGGCGGGCATCGCATTACTGATCGTGATCGGCTACCTCAACAACGTGGTCGAGAACAGCAAGCTCGAGCGCGCACGCTTGAAAGTCGAACTGGCCGATCGCCTGCGCCGCTGTGGCGAGATCACCGAAACCTTCCCCGGCCAGTTCATGACCCCGGCCCTCAAGCTGCTGCTGACCCGCCTGGAGCTGAACCTCAACCAGCGCCAGCTGGCACTGGACAAGCACAGCGGCGACCTCAAGGCGCGTATCGCCGAGCTCGAGGGGCTGATCAGCCAGGCCGAGCGTATCCCGGTGAACAACCCGCCCTCGCCGATCCATACCGAAGCCAAGGCCAAGGATGTGCGCTTCCTGCTGGAGCTGCTGCACAACCAGATCGTGCGCGCCACCCAGGAAGGCTTCCTGGCCACCAACGAAGGCAAGTACTGGGTCAAGGAGATCCGCCATATCCTGGTGCTGCTGCACATCGAGTTCTTCAACAACCTGGGCCAGCAGGCCCTGCAGCAGAACCAGCCGGGCCAGGCGCGCCTGGCCTTCGAGCGTGGCGTGCAATACCTGCGCAAACAACCTGAGCCCAAGCAGTATGAAGAGCAGCTGACTTACCTGGAAAAACTGCTGAACCGCGCCAACGCCCAGGTTCTGGACCAGATGGAGCCGGCGGAGAACGACCAGAACGCGCTGACCCAGGGCCTGAAGACCGACGAGGACGAAACCTGGAAGAAGAAGGTCATCTACGATTGATCGAGCGAGGCCAAGGCCTGCACGCCGGCAAGCCGGCACCTACAGATCGCGTGTAGGAGCCGGCTTGCCGGCGAACAGGAGCAAACAAAAAGAAAGGGGCCTTTGCAGGCCCCTTCTTCATTTTCAGCAGTCGCTCAACTCGAGGAACACCTCGACCAAGCGCTCCAGCCCCACCTGGTCGGCCTCGCTGAAACGCGCCAGTTTCGGGCTGTCCAGATCAAGCACGCCAATCAGCCGACCGCCCTTCACCAGCGGAATCACCAGCTCGCTGTTGGACGCGCTGTCGCAAGCGATGTGCCCGGGGAAGGCATGCACATCCTCGACCCGCTGGGTTTGCCGGCTCGCCGCCGCGGCACCGCACACGCCCCGGCCGAATGGAATGCGCACGCACGCCACCTGGCCCTGGAACGGGCCGAGCACCAGCTCCTCGTTGCGATTGAGGTAGAACCCCGCCCAGTTCAAGTCCTCGACCTGGCTGAACAGGAACGCCGAGAACTGCGCGGCATTGGCGATGAAGTCGCGCTCGTCGGCAAACAACGCCCGCACTTGCGCAGCCAGCAGGTCGTAGCCGTCGAGGCCCTTGCCACTGGCATTGAGGTCGATCATTTATTTCTGCTCCAGCAATTGCAGCCCGACCCAGTAGCGGGCGAACTGATAGGCACAGCGGCCATTACGGTTGCCGCGGCCGGTGGCCCAGCGCACGGCGAGGATGTCGAGCTCTTCGTTGCGCTGCCAGCGCAGCCCGGCTGGGCGCGCCAGCTGGCCGATCCAGTGTTCGACCACGTTGAGGAAGTGCTCCTGGGAGAACGGATAGAACGACAGCCACAGGCCGAAACGGTCGGACAGGGCGATCTTGTCCTCCACCGCCTCGTTGGGGTGCAGCTCGCCATCGACCATCTTCCAGTTTTCGTTGTCGCTCTGTTTTTCCGGTACCAGGTGGCGACGGTTGGAGGTGGCGTACAGCAGCACGTTGTCCGGCGCCTGTTCCAGCGAGCCGTCGAGCACGCTCTTGAGCACCCGGTAGTCGCCCTCCCCGGCCTCGAACGACAGGTCGTCGCAGAACAGGATGAAACGCTGCTCGAGCTTTTGCAGTTGCTCGACCACCCGCGGCAGGTCGGCCAGGTGATCGCGCTCGATCTCGATCAGGCGCAAGCCCTGGCCTGCGTGTTCGGCCAGCAGCGCGCGCACCAGCGACGACTTGCCGGTGCCACGCGAGCCCCACAGCAAGGCGTGGTTGGCCGGCATGCCGCTGATGAACTGGTGAGTATTGCGGCCCAGCTGGTCACGCTGCTGGTCGACGCCGATCAGGTCGGTCAGGCGGATATCCAGGCTGACCTCCAACGGCATCAGATAGCCGCTGCGGCCATCGCGCTGCCAGCGGGCAGCCAGGGTATGGCCCCAGTCGATGTTCGGGCGTTGCGCGGGCAACAAGGGTTCCAGACGCGCAAGCACGGATTCGGCGCGGTCGAGAAAAGCGGTAAGTCGGGCGTCCATGACGACTCCTAGTGAATTTCAGTTTGTCAGGGCGCGCAAAGCGGCCCTTAGATTCACGCTCAACTGAAATGAACAGACAGACCCGCCAGCAGCCAGGGCTGATCGGCTATGCTTGCGCAGCGCACGGAGCAAGTAACCGGCTTGGGACCCATGGATATCAAGTTCACCAATCGCCTGTCATACAAGCAAGCCCGGTTGACAGTCCTGGTCGGCTTCATCCTGGGAACATTGCTCAGTCTCATCCAGATCGGCATCGATTATGCCAGCGAAGACGCGTCCATCAACCGTGAAATTCAGGCGTTGATGAAGATCAGCCATGACACGGCCTCGCGCATTGCCTACAACATCGACACCGAGCTTGCCCAGGAGCTCACCGGCGGCCTGCTGCAATCGCCGGCGGTGATCCGCGCGCAGTTGATCGACAACAATGACACGGTGCTGGCCGATGTCCAGCGTCCACGCCTGGAGAGCCGCTACCGGCCGCTGTCGGACTTCCTGTTCGGCGAGCAACGCCAGTTCCGCGACCGCCTGTTCCTCGCCCACATGCCCAAGGAATACCTCGGCACCCTGTACCTGGACGTCGATACCTACGCCTTCGGCGGGCGCTTTCTCGACCGCGCCGGAGTCACCCTGGTCAACGGTTTCGCCCGCAGCTTGGTGCTCACCGGCATCCTCCTGGCGCTGTTCTACCTGATGCTGACCAAGCCCCTGGTCACGGTGATCGGCGCGCTCAGCGGCAACGACGCGCGCACCCCGCGGCAAACCCGCCTCGACTGCCCCAAGGGCCACGACAACGACGAGATCGGCGTGCTGGTGCGGGTCGCCAATCAGCAGTTCGTCAGCATGGCCACCGAGATCCAGCAACGGCGCGCCGCCGAGAACCGCCTGACCCAGTACCTCAACGAGCTGGAAGACATCGTCTCGGCGCGCACCGACGAGCTCAAGGCCAGCAACAGCCGCCTGAGCCTGTCCAACCAGGAGCTGGACGAGGCCCGCCAGCGCGCCCTGGACATGGCCCAGGCCCGCGCGGCGTTCCTGGCCAACATGAGCCACGAGATCCGCACCCCGCTCAACGGCATGCTCGGCATGATCGCCCTGGCCCTGGACAGCGGCCTGGCCGCCGAACAGCGCCAGCAGCTATCGATCGCCCACGACTCGGGCAAGGTGCTGGTGGAATTGCTCAACGATATCCTCGACCTGTCCAAGTTCGATGCCGGGCAACTGGAGCTCGAGCGCATTGCCTTCGACCTCGGGGCGATGGTCGAGGACACCGCCAACCTGCTGTCGCAGAATGCCGCGCCCAGCGTCGAGCTGACCTGCCTGATCGCCCCGGACTTCCCCAGCACGGTGCTCGGCGACCCGACCCGGGTCCGCCAGATCGTCAGCAACCTGCTGTCCAACGCCCTCAAGTTCACCCGCTTCGGCCGCGTCGACCTGCGCCTGTCGTGCATTGTCGGCGGCGTGCGCCTGGAGGTCTGCGACACCGGCATCGGCATCCCCGAAGAGGCCCAGGCGCGGATCTTCCAGCCGTTCACCCAGGCCGGCGCCGGCATCACCCGCCAATACGGCGGCACCGGCCTGGGCCTGACCCTGACGCGCAACCTGTGCAAGGCCATGCAGGGGCACCTGACCATCCATTCCGAGACCGGTTTTGGCAGCCGCTTCAGCGCCGACCTGCCCTTGGCCGCCCACACCGAGGCCATCCCGCCGGCGCCACTGGCCGGGCGCGTGGTGGCCCTGGGCAACGCTGGTAGCGGCCTGGCCGAGCTGCTCGGACAACTGCTGCCGCGCTGGGGGCTGGATTACACCCGCCATGACAATGCCGCCGAACTGGCCGGCAGCACGGTCGACCTGCTGATCACCGACGACCTCGACCATGTGCTCGACCTGCGCCCGACCATCCTCGCGCCAATCCTGCTGGTGACCGCCTACGGCAACTTCCTGCCCAGCGAGCAGGCCACGCAACTGGCGCCGCTGCACCAGCTGGCCCGGCCCCTGGCGCGCAACGCGCTGTACCAGACGTTGCGCCGCACCCTCCTGGGCGAGCCCAGCGCGCCCCTGCCCCACGAGGTACCGGCGACCCTGGAGCGCCGCGCGCGGGTGCTGCTGGTGGAAGACAACCCGGTGAACCAGTTGGTGGCCAAGGGCATGCTCGGCAAGCTCGGCTGCCAGGTGCAGGTCGCCGCCCATGGCGGCGAGGCCCTGGAGCGCCTGGAACAGGAGGACTTCGACCTGGTGCTGATGGACTGCAACATGCCGGTGATGGACGGCTACGAGGCCAGCCGGCGCATCCGCCAGGGCGGGCGCTGGCCAGAGCTGCCGATCGTCGCGCTGACCGCCAATGCCATGCCCGAGGAGCGCGAACGCTGCCGCGCCGCGGGCATGAACGACTATTTGGCCAAGCCGTTTCGCCGCGAGGAGCTATTGGCGCTGATCGACCACTGGGTGCCGCTCAGCGGCTGAGCAAAGGTTCGATCGCCGACTTCAGCGCTTCGGGCTTGGTGGTCGGGGCAAAGCGGGTGACCTGGCCGCTGGCCGGGTCGAGCAGGAACTTGGTGAAGTTCCACTTGATCTTCTGCGTGCCCAGCAGCCCTGGGGCGCGACGCTTGAGCTCGGCGAACAGCGGGTGGGCACCAGGGCCATTGACCTCGACCTTGCGAAACAGCGGGAAGCTCACGCCGAAATTGAGCTCGCAGAACTGCGCGATCTCGCGGGCATCGCCCGGCTCCTGCTTGCCGAACTGGTTGCAGGGAAAGCCCAGCACCACCAGGCCCTGCTCGCGGTATTCCTGCCACAGGCGCTCCAGGCCCTTGTACTGGGGGGTGAAGCCACACTGGCTGGCGGTGTTGACCACCAGCAGCGCCTTGCCGGGGAAATCACCGAGCTTCTTGTGCTCGCCGCCCAGGGTGACACAGGGGATGTCCAGCAGTGGATCGGCCATGATTGGCGCTCCTTCGGTGACGGGGTCAGTCGCGGGGCTTGAGGTCCAGGCACACCGAGTTGATGCAGTAGCGCTGCCCGGTCGGTGGCGGGCCGTCGGGGAACACATGGCCGAGGTGGGCATCGCACTGGGCGCAGGTGACCTCGGTGCGAATCATGCCGTGGGAAGTGTCACGAATCTCGATCATCGCGGCGGCCTCGATAGGCTCATAGAAACTCGGCCAGCCGCAGCCGGAATCGAACTTGGCCTTGGCGTCGAACAGCGCCAGGTCGCAGCAGATGCAATGGTAGATGCCGTCGCGGCGCTCGCTGTTGTACTTGCCGCTGAACGGCCGTTCGGTGCCCTTGAGGCGGCACACCTGATACTGGGCCGGGTCGAGCATGGCGCGCCATTCGTCCAGGGTTTTGTCGATCTTTTGCATGGTGGAACCTCGGCAGGCTGAATTTCACCTCGCGCTGGCTTTTCCCTGGCGCGGGTGGCACGTATATTAGTTGGCTTCGTGTGCAAGGCAGCAAGTCTGGCACCCGCTTCCCGCCCTTTCAAACCTTTCGATAAAGGGCGGTGCGTATTCTCACTCGGGATCTCATCATGCAGTTCAGCAAATCGAACAAGCTCGCCAATGTCTGCTATGACATTCGCGGCCCCGTGCTCAAGCACGCCAAACGCCTGGAAGAGGAAGGCCACCGCATCCTCAAGCTGAACATCGGCAACCCGGCGCCGTTTGGTTTCGAAGCGCCGGACGAGATCCTCCAGGACGTTATCCGCAACCTGCCGACCGCCCAGGGCTACAGCGACTCCAAGGGCCTGTTCAGCGCGCGCAAGGCAGTGATGCAGTACTGCCAGCAAAAAGAAATCGAAGGCGTCACCATCGAGGACATCTACCTGGGCAACGGCGTGTCCGAGCTGATCGTGATGTCGATGCAGGCGCTGCTCAACAACGGCGATGAAGTGCTGATCCCGGCTCCCGACTACCCGCTGTGGACCGCCGCGGTGAGCTTGGCCGGCGGCAAGCCGGTGCACTACCTGTGCGACGAGCAGGCCGACTGGTTCCCCGACCTTGACGACATCAAGGCCAAGATCACCCCGAACACCAAGGCCCTGGTGATCATCAACCCGAACAACCCGACCGGCGCGGTGTACTCCCGCGAGCTGCTGCAAGGCATGCTGGAACTGGCGCGCCAGCACAACCTGGTGGTGTTCTCCGACGAGATCTATGACAAGATCCTCTACGATGAGGCCGTGCATATCAGCACCGCGTCACTGGCCCCGGACCTGCTGTGCCTGACCTTCAACGGCCTGTCCAAGTCGTACCGGGTGGCCGGTTTCCGCTCTGGCTGGCTGATCATCTCCGGGCCCAAGCACCACGCCCAGAGCTACATCGAAGGCATCGACATGCTGGCCAACATGCGTCTGTGCGCCAACGTGCCGGCCCAGCACGCGATCCAGACCGCCCTGGGCGGCTACCAGAGCATCAACGATCTGGTGCTGCCGCCAGGCCGCCTGCTGGAGCAGCGCAACCGCACCTACGAGCTGCTCAACGACATCCCCGGGGTCAGCTGCGTGAAGCCGATGGGCGCACTGTATGCCTTCCCGCGCATCGACCCGAAGGTCTGCCCGATCCTCAACGATGAGAAATTCGCCCTCGACCTGCTGCTCTCGGAGAAGCTGCTGATCGTCCAGGGCACGGCGTTCAACTGGCCGTGGCCAGACCACTTCCGCGTGGTCACCCTGCCGCGGGTCGACGACCTGGAGCAGGCCATCGGCCGGATCGGCAATTTCCTGCGCACTTATTCGCAGTAAGCGCCAGGGCCAACCGTAGGAGCCAGCCTTGCTGGCGAACCAAGCGCCGCGGTGCAGGGCACCGGCGACACCGGTGTTCGCCGGCAAGGCTCCTACGCCGATCACCCAACGGGACCTTTACATCCTGCAACGCTCTGCCCCACAGCCCCTGCGGCATCCTCTGCCATACTTCCCCGCGTACACAGTTTGAAATAGTCCCCCGGTTGAATCGGCGTGGCCTCCCCCTTATATACCCCGCAGTACGCAACGAACTCATCCGTCAGGAGAACGTAACAACCATGATGCGCATTCTGTTGTTTGTAGCCACCAACCTCGCGGTGGTGCTGGTTGCAAGCATTACCCTGAGCCTGTTCGGCTTCAACGGGTTCATGGCAGCCAACGGGGTTGACCTCAACCTCAGCCAGCTGCTGGTCTTCTGCGCCGTGTTCGGTTTTGCGGGTTCGCTGGTCTCGCTGTTCATCTCCAAGTGGATGGCGAAGATGACCACCGGCACCCAGATCATCAGCCAGCCCCGCACCCGTCACGAGCAGTGGCTGCTGCAGACCGTCGAGGAGCTGTCCCGTGAAGCCGGCATCAAGATGCCCGAGGTGGGTATCTTCCCGGCCTACGAGGCCAACGCCTTCGCCACCGGCTGGAACCGCAACGATGCCTTGGTGGCCGTGTCCCAGGGCCTGCTCGAGCGTTTCTCGCCCGACGAGGTGCGCGCGGTGCTGGCCCACGAGATCGGCCACGTGGCCAACGGTGACATGGTCACCATGGCCCTGGTGCAAGGCGTGGTGAACACCTTCGTGATGTTCTTCGCCCGTATCATCGGCAACTTCGTCGACCGGGTGATCTTCAAGAACGAGGAAGGCCACGGCATCGCCTACTTCGTCGCGACCATCGTCGCCGAGCTGGTCCTGGGCATCCTCGCCAGCATCATCGTCATGTGGTACTCGCGCCGCCGTGAGTTCCGCGCCGACGAAGCCGGCGCCCACCTGGCCGGCACCAACGCGATGATCGGCGCCCTGCAGCGCCTGCGCTCGGAGCAAGGCCTGCCGGTGCACATGCCCGACACCATGAAGGCCTTCGGCATCAATGGCGGCCTCAAGCACGGGCTGGCCGGCCTGCTGATGAGCCACCCGCCACTGGAAGACCGTATCGACGCACTGCGCCGTCGCGGTTGATCCTGGCAGCTACGAAAAAGGGCGACTTCGGTCGCCCTTTTTGCGCCCATGTCGCTCCTCGGCCTGCAATACCTGTAGGAGCCAGCTTGCTGGCGAACCCGGCGCCGCGCAGGATGGCACCGGCCATGCCGGTGTTCGCCGGCAAGCCGGCTCTACAGGGTCGAAGCCAGCTTAGCGTCGTAGCCGATAGACGCGCTCTACCAGGCTTTCAACGCCCGCCTTCAGAAACTTCGGACTCTCACCAAGAATCTCCCGCCCTTCGACCTCATCGACCTGCCACCCGGCAAACCCTGCCCGCACTTCGGCATCCGCCACCGAGAACGGCGGCCCGTCGATCAACGCCTGGTCGTAATCCAGGGTCACCAGCAAGCCACGACACGCCTTCGGCAATTGCTCGCCCAGCAGCGCCATGTACCGCTCGCGCATTTCAGGCGGCAGCGCAATCAAGGCCGCGCGGTCATAGATCCCCGGGCAATCGGCAAGGTCCTCGGCACGCAAGGCGAATACATCCCCGCACCAGATCTCCACCTCATCACTGCGCCAGCTCTCGAACGCGCCGTGCCGAGTCACCTGCACCTGCAACCCATGCTCGGTGAAGAAATCCGCCACCGCCTGGCGCGATAGCTCCACCCCCAACACCTGATACCCCTGCGCGGCCAGCCAGAGCATGTCCAGGCTCTTGCCGCACAAAGGCACCAGCACCCGCGCGCCAGGCGCCAGCGCCAACGTCGGCCAATGCGCCTGCAGGTAAGGGTTCACCTGGAGCTGGTGAAAACCGATCTGGTTATCCGCCCACCGCTTGTGCCAGAACGCTGGCTCCATGATTCCTCCGGTTTTTCGATAAAAGCTTATGAAAACTTATATTGGATCTCGATCTTTGGCTGACCGAAGATGGGGCATCTTACCCCTCAGGATCCCGCCATGCTGCCCAGCCTGTTCATTTCCCACGGCTCCCCCATGCTTGCCCTGCAACCCGGCGCCAGCGGCCCGGCACTGGCCGGGCTGGCCCGCGCCCTGCCCCACCCCAAGGCAATCGTGGTGGTGTCGGCGCATTGGGAAAGCCGCGAGCTGCTGGTAATGGGCAACCCACAGCCGCAGACCTGGCACGACTTCCATGGTTTTCCGCCGGCCCTGTATGCCGTGCAGTACCCCGCGCCAGGCGCGCCGGAGCTGGCCCGACAGGTCGCCGAGCGCCTGGGCGCGCGGTTGGATACGCAGCGGCCATTCGACCACGGCGCCTGGGTGCCGCTGTCACTGATGTATCCAGAAGCCAACATCCCGGTGATCCAGGTGTCGCTGCCCAGCCAGGCCGGCCCCGCCCTGCAGCTGAAGGTTGGCCAAGCGCTGTCGACACTACGCGAGGAAGGCATCCTGCTGCTCGGTTCGGGCAGCATCACCCACAACCTGGGCGAACTGGACTGGCATGCTGGGCCGGACGCGGTCGCACCCTGGGCACTGGCGTTTCGCGACTGGGTGGTGGAACGGCTGGAGGCGGGGGACGAGAAAGCGCTGCTGGACTATCGTCGACAGGCGCCGTTTGCTGCGCGCAACCATCCCAGTGACGAACATTTGCTGCCCTTGTTCTTTGCCATGGGTGCCGGGGCACGGTTTGGCATCGTGCATCAGGGGTTCACGCTGGGGGCGCTGGGGATGGATATCTATCGGTTCGACTGAAGATTGCCGGGAGCATGATCAGCTGATAGACAGGCAAAAAAAATCCCCGGCACGGGCCGGGGATTTTTCATTGCAGCGCCAGGATCAGTCCTCGCGGTAGCGACGCAGCTTGAGCTGCTTGCCGGCCACACGGGTGTCCTTGAGCTTGGACAGCAGACGCTCCAGGCCTTCTTCCGGCAGCTCGATCAGGCTGAAGCTGTCGCGCACCTGGATGCGACCGATGGCGTCACGGGCCAGGCCACCTTCGTTGAGGATCGCCCCCAGCAGGTTCTTGGCCGCGATGCCGTCACGGGCACCCAGGGCGGTACGGCAACGCACGCGGCCTTCGGCCAGCGGCATCGGCGCACGACGCTCGCGATCACCACGGTCAGGACGCTCGGCGCGTTCGGTACGCTCGCCTCGCTCACGCGGGGTGTAGGTCGGCACCAGCGGCTGCTCACGCTCAACCGAAGCCAAGTCCAGCGCCTGGCCGTTGGTGGCCTTGCGCAGCAGGGCCGAGGCCAGGGCACGCGGGCTGCAACCCAGGGCTTCGGTCAGACGGTCGAGCAGATCGCCATGGCTGGCCTCTGCGTCGGCCACCAGCGGGGCCAGGCTGTTGGTCAGCTTCTTGATGCGCGCGTCCAGCACGGCCTGGGCGTTCGGCAGGCGGGCTTCGGCGACCTTCTGCCCGGTCACACGCTCGATGACCTGCAGCATGCGGCGCTCACGCGGGGTGACCAGCAGCAGTGCACGACCTTCGCGACCGGCACGGCCAGTACGGCCGATACGGTGCACGTAGGACTCTGGGTCGTACGGCATGTCGACGTTGAACACGTGGGTGATACGCGGTACGTCCAGGCCACGGGCGGCGACGTCGGTGGCGACGACGATGTCCAGGCGGCCATCCTTGAGCGAGTCGATCACCCGCTCACGCTGGTTCTGGGCGATGTCGCCGTTCAACGCGGCAGCCTTGTAGCCCTTGGCTTCCAGAGCGGAGGCCAGGTCCAGGGTGGCTTGCTTGGTACGCACGAAGGCGATCAGCGCGTCGAACTCTTCGACCTCCAGCAGGCGCAGCACGGCCGGGATCTTCTGGTCGGCGTGGACCATCAGGTGAGCCTGGTCGATCGCGGTGACGGTCTGGGTCTTGCTCTGGATCTTGACGTGCTTGGGCTCGCGCAGGTGACGCTCGGCGATCGAACGGATCGACGACGGCAGGGTGGCGGAGAACAGCACGGTCTGGCGCGACTCGGGAATGGCCTTGAAGATCACTTCCAGGTCGTCCATGAAGCCGAGCTTGAGCATTTCGTCCGCTTCGTCGAGCACCAGGTACTGCACGGTGGACAGGACTTTCTCGTCACGGCGCAGGTGGTCGCACAGGCGGCCAGGGGTAGCGACGACGATCTGGGCGCCATTGCGAATGGCACGCAACTGTGGGCCCATCGGGGCGCCACCGTACACGGCCACCACGTTCACGCCCGGCATCTGCTTGGCGTAGGTTTCGAAGGCGGTGGCTACTTGCAGCGCCAACTCACGGGTTGGCGCCAGGATCAGGGCTTGCGGTTCGCGCTTGCTCACGTCGATCTTGTTGAGGATCGGCAGGGCGAAGGCAGCGGTCTTGCCGGTGCCAGTCTGCGCCTGGCCGATCATGTCGTGACCGGCGAGGATGATCGGGATCGACTGTTGCTGGATGGCCGACGGCTCTTCATAGCCGGTAGCCAGGACGGCAGCAACGATATTCGGGTTGAGATCGAGAGCGGCGAATCCGCCGGTTTCCTGGGTCATGGGTCTGCCTCTAGGTGCATCCGCAAAGACCCATGCTCCAAAGCTGCACATGCCTTGAAAGACCCGAAGGTCACCCAGGCAGCTTTGGCGGCGGGGATTTGCGAAAACGATTGAAAAAGAAACGTGTGAGAGGGTCCGCCTAGCGGACATGCAGCCGAAGCTGGATTCGGAGGATTTGCACCACCTGATTTTGAGGTCCGCTAAAAGACCGGCGCGTACTATACCCGAAATAGCCGTGAATTGTGAGAAATATTTCGACAGTGACGACCCACATTGGATCCAGGCTGAATCGTTTCCCTGTGGACGCGGCCTTGTGTCGCGTCCACAGGGATCGCGTTGGGCGATTACATCAGGTCGCCGGGCGGATGGCCTTGATCAGGTACTCCAGCGCATACCCCAACTGCGGCGCCAGCGCTGTGGCGCGCGCCCGCACGGCATCGATATCCAGGCTCTGCTCCAGGTCCGCCGGCACCAGCAGGATCACATTGCCCTCCTTCACTGGCAACTCCCAGTAATGCCGGTGGTACAGGCCTCGCAACAACGCCGCCCCCAACGGCCGGCCATCGTCGCCGGCCCACTGGTTGATCACCAGCCAGCCACCGGGGTTGAGCTGCTGCTGGCAGCGCTCCAGAAACCCCCAGGCCAGGTGCCCGACGCCAGGGCCATGGTCGGTATACAGGTCGACGAACAGCAAATCGGCCTTCTCGGCCGTAGGCAGCAGTTCCAGGGCATCGCCCACCCGCACGTACAGCCGTGGGTCGTCGTCCAGGCCCATGAACTCCATGGCCAGGCGCGGCACATCCGGACGCAGCTCGATGGCCTCGACGTCCTCCAGCGCCAGGAACTTCAGGCATGCCTGGGTCAGGGTGCCGGCGCCAAGGCCCAGGAACAACGCGCTCTCGGGCTGCGCATGGCACAGTGCGCCGACCAGCATGGCGCGGGTATAGTCGTACTCCAGCCAACTGGGGTCGGCCGTGAAGGTACAGCTCTGCTCGATGGCGTCGCCGAACTCGAGGAAGCGGTAGTCCTCCACCTCGTACACGCTGATGACGCCAAAGGCATCCTCGACCCGTGCCAGCAGCCGCTCTTCCCGCTCCGTCGCCATCCCGCCACCTGCCCGCGCAAAACGCGCATTGTCCGTCAATGCCGGTGGTGCAACAAGCACGTCGCCAGCGTTACCATGACAGGCACGCCCGAACCGACACTATAGATAGAGCCTGTGATGACCCGACCCTGGAGCCCTGACAGCTGGCGCGCCCTGCCGATCCAGCAGCAACCGACCTACCCCGACGCCGCGCACCTGCTCAAGGTCGAGCAGACCCTGGCCGGTTACCCGCCGCTGGTATTCGCCGGCGAAGCCCGCGAGCTGCGCCGGCAGTTCGCCGAGGTCACCCAGGGCCGGGCATTCCTGCTGCAAGGCGGCGACTGCGCCGAGAGCTTCGCCGAGTTTTCCGCGGCGAAGATCCGCGACACCTTCAAGGTGCTGTTGCAGATGGCCATCGTCATGACCTTCGCCGCCGGCTGCCCGGTGGTCAAGGTCGGGCGCATGGCCGGCCAGTTCGCCAAGCCGCGCTCGGCCAACGACGAAACCATCGGCGACATCACCCTGCCCGCCTACCGTGGCGACATCGTCAACGGCATCGGCTTCGACGCCGCCAGCCGCGTGCCCGACCCCGAGCGCCTGCTGCAGGCCTACCACCAGGCCACCGCCAGCCTCAACCTGCTGCGCGCCTTCGCCCAGGGCGGCTTCGCCGACCTGCACCAGGTGCACAAGTGGAACCTGGACTTCATCGCCAACTCAGCCCTGGCCGACAAATACCAGCAACTGGCCAACCGCATCGACGAAACCCTGGCGTTCATGCGCGCCTGCGGCCTGGACAGCGCACCGCAATTGCGCGAAACCAGCTTCTTCACCGCCCACGAAGCCTTGCTGCTCAACTACGAAGAAGCCTTCGTGCGTCGCGACAGCCTCACCGGCGACTACTACGACTGCTCGGCGCACATGCTGTGGATCGGCGACCGCACCCGCCAGCTGGACGGCGCCCATGTCGAGTTCCTGCGCGGCGTGCACAACCCGATCGGGGTCAAGGTCGGCCCGAGCATGGACCCTGAAGCGTTGATCCGCCTGATCGACGTGCTCAACCCGGACAACGACCCCGGCCGCCTGAACCTGATCGTGCGCATGGGTGCCAGCAAGGTCGGCGACCACCTGCCGGGGCTGATCCGCACCGTCGAGCGCGAGGGCCGGCAGGTGCTGTGGAGCTCCGACCCGATGCACGGCAACACCATCAAGGCCAGCAGCGGCTACAAGACCCGCGACTTCGCGCAGATCCTCGACGAAGTGAAGCAGTTCTTCCAGGTGCACCAGGCCGAGGGTAGCCATGCCGGCGGCATCCATATCGAGATGACCGGGCAGAACGTCACCGAGTGCATCGGCGGCGCGCGGCCGATCACCGAAGACGGCCTGTCCGACCGCTACCATACCCATTGCGACCCGCGCATGAACGCCGACCAGTCGCTGGAGCTGGCGTTCCTGATCGCCGAAACCCTCAAGCAGGTGCGCCGCTGAGCAAGGCCTGACGCAGCCGGCTGCCCTCGGCGCGGGGGCAGTTGAGCTGCACCTGTGCCAGGCCCAGCCAGTTGGCCATACGCAACAGGCTGGCCGCCAGCGCCAGGTAGCCCGTCTCGCCCAGCTCCTGCGCCTCTTCGTGCACTGCATGTACCGCCAGGCGCCCGTGGGTGCGTTCGGCGCGCAGGTCCAGGCGCGCGGCGATGCGCCCGCCGTGCAGGAACGGCAGCACGTAGTAGCCGTACACCCGCTTGTGCGCCGGGGTGTAGATCTCCAGGCGATAGCGAAAATCGAACAGGCGCTCGGTACGCTCGCGCGCCCAGACCAGCGAATCGAACGGCGAGAGCAAGGCGCTGGCTTCGATGCGGCGGGGAATCCGTGGCACGCCCGCGACATAGGCCGGCTGTTTCCAGCCCTGCACGGCGCAAGCCTGCAGGCGCCCGTCCTCGAGCAAAACCGCCAGGGCGGCCTTGCTCTGCTGCGGCGAGAGGCGAAAGTAATCACGCAGATCCTGTTCGGTGGCCACGCCCAGGGCGCCGGCGGCGTGCAGCAGCAAGCCCTGGTGCGCTTCCGCCTCGCTGGGCTGGGCCTGATCTAGGATTTCCGCTGGTAGCACCCGCTCGGGCAGGTCGTACAGGCGCTCGAAACCGCGACGCCCGGCCACGGTGACCTCGCCAGCGGCGAACAGCCATTCCAGCGCGTGCTTTTCTTCGCTCCAGTCCCACCAGGGGCCGGCACGCTCCTCGCGGGTCGACAGGCTGCCTGCACCTAGCGCGCCACGCTCGCGCACGGCGGCCAGTACCCGGTCGATGACCTCGCGCCGCTCACGGCCAAAGGTCGCCAGTTGCCGGTAGATGCCCTTGCCGTCAGCGGCGTGGGCCATGCGCCAGCGCATCAGCGGGTAGAGCTCCAACGGCAGCAGCGAGGCCTCATGCCCCCAGTATTCGAATAGCCGCCGCTGGCGGCGCTTGCCCCAGGCGAGCTGGTCCAGCAGGTCGGCTGGATAGTCGCCAAGGCGCGAGAACAACGGCAGGTAATGGGAGCGCACCAGGGCATTGACCGAGTCGATCTGCACCACGCCCAGGCGCTGGAGCATGCGCTTGAGATTGGCGAGGGTCGGCGGGCGCGCGGGCGACTTGCCAAAACCCTGGGCGGACAAGGCCAGGCGGCGGGCCTGGGCGAGGGACAGGCTGAAGGACATAAGGTGGCTCCGTCTGGTATCCAGACAGTAAAGACGCAATCGCGGGGCAAGCCCGCGATTGTCGCCACCTTCATTTACGCAACGGGTCCTCCCAGAAATGCCGGTCGGCCTCCTGCTGGATATCCGCCCGCGACAACCCCAGGTCGTGCAGCGTGGCATCGCTCAGGCGCGCCAGCTCGTCGCGCTGGCGGTGCAGTTCGAACCAGCGCAGCACCAGCCCGCTGGCGTCGTGCCACAGATGGCCCAGGGATGCGGCCGGTTGGTGAGCTACGTTGAAATGACCTTTCATCATGACGCCCTCCTTGTGGATGGCTCCAGTCTCTGCCCAGGCTTAAGATCAATCCAACGAATGTTTCTGATGCCGTGCATCTAGGAGATTGATGCCATGTCCCAGTATCAGAGTCTCGATGCCGATGTGCTGCGCACCTTCGTCGCCATCGCCGAGCAAGGCGGCTTCACCCGTGCCGGCGAGGTGGTCAACCGTACCCAGTCGGCGGTCAGCATGCAGATGAAACGCCTGGAGGAAGACATCCTCCAGCGCCAGCTGTTCGAGCGCGACGGCCGCCAGGTACGCCTGACCGCCGAAGGCCAGGTGCTGCTGGGCTATGCCCGGCGCATCCTCAAGCTGCATGGCGAGGTGTTCAACACCCTGCGCATGCCGCACATGGTCGGGGTGGTACGCATCGGCACGCCGGACGACTACGCCATGCGCTACCTGCCCAGCATCCTCACCCGCTTCGCCCAGGCCTACCCGTTGATCCATGTCGAGGTACACTGCGACTCGTCCAAGCAACTGATGCTGCGCCAGGACCTGGACCTGACCATCGTCACCCGCGAGCCGGGCAATGAAGTCGGCCAGTTGCTGCGCCAGGAGCGCCTGGTATGGGCCGCCGCCGAGGGTTTCTGCCCCCAGGAGCAGCGACCGATGCCCTTGGCGCTGTTCAATACCGACTGCTTCTGCCGGGCCTGGACCTGCAACGCCCTGGAGCGCCAGGGCATCGAGTACCGCATCGCCTACACCAGCCCCAGCCTGGCGGCGATCTTCGCCATCGTCACCGCGGGGTTGGCGGTGACCGCGCAATTGCACAGCCTGGTCGGCGGGCAACTGCGCATTCTCGGCGAAGAAGACGGCTTGCCACAGTTGCACATGGCCAATGTGATGCTGCTGCGCAACGACCAGCAGCATTCCCCCATCACCGACTGCATGGCCGAATACATCGTCGAAGGGTTCAAATGACAGGTGAGATCCAGGGCCGCCTTGTGGCCCCTGGATACTACAGCTCGAACCCGAGCATCACCGCGCACACCACCAGGAAGCCGCAGAACATCGCCCGTAGCACCTTCTCCGGCAACGCATGGGCCAGCTTCACGCCCCAGCTGATACTGAGCAACCCGCCGATCGCCAAGGGGATGCCGACGCTCCAGACAACACTCTGGTGCAGTCCATAGGTCAGCAGCGTCACCAGGGTGCTCGGCGCCGCCAGCGCCAGTGACAGGCCCTGAGCCACCACCTGGGTGGTGCCGAACACCGAGGTGAGAATCGGCGTCGCCACCACCGCCCCGCCCACGCCGAACAGCCCGCCCATGGTCCCGGCAAAGCTGCCCAACACGCCCAGCCATGGCCACGGATAGCGCAGCTGGTTGCTCGGCGGCCTCACTGGCAGGAACATCCGCGCCACGTTCCACACCGCCAGGACCACCAGAAAACCGACGAAATACAGGCGCATCGACTGGGCATCGATCCCGACAGCCCAGATCGCCCCCAGCCAGGCGAACACGAAACTGCACAACGACAACGGCACGGCATGGCGCAGCTCGATGCGGTTGCGCTGGTGATAGCGCCACAACGCCAACAGCACGTTGGGCACCACCATCACCAGCGCCGTGCCCTGGGCCAACTGCTGGTCAAGACCGAACAACACCCCCAGCGCCGGAATCGCGATCAACCCGCCGCCAATACCGAACAGGCCACCCAGGGTGCCCAGTGCCGCGCCCAACACGATATACATCAACCACTCGATCATCCGGGCCTCATCCGCCTGTTTTCAGAGAATGAGCGGCATGCTACCCAGTCGCGGCTAGCGGGGAAACGCACAGCAGCGCACAATGGCTGTGCGTAATCTGCATAAGCACCCCTATGACCCCCAATATCCTTACCGAACAACTGAGCCTGTTTCTCGACGTGCTGGAAACCGGCAGTTTCTCCGCCGCCGCCCGTCGCCACCCGCTGACCCCATCCGCCGTGGCCCGACGCATCGACAGCCTGGAAAGCGCCGTGGGCAGCCGCCTGTTCTCGCGCAGCACCCATGCCGTGCGGCCAACTCCGGCGGGCAACGCGTTCGCCGAGCGGGCCCGGCGTATCATCGAAGAGCTACGCCTGGCGCGGGCCGAGGCGGTGTCGCTGAGCAATGCCCCCGAAGGGCTGATTCGCATCGACGCCCCCGCCGCCTTTGGCCGGCGCCACCTGGCGCCGGCCATTGCCGACTTCCTGGTGGCCTACCCCGGGCTCGACGTGCAACTGCGCCTGATCGACAGCTTCGTCGACCTGCACGGCAGCCACCTGGGCGAAGTCGACCTGGTGCTGCGCGCCGGCCCCCTGGCCGACACCCGCCTGGTGGCCACGCCCCTGGCCTACATGGTGCGCATCGCCTGCGCCAGCCCTGCCTACCTGGCTAGCCGCGGGGTGCCGGCCTGCCCCAGCGAGTTGCCCGGCCACGATGGTCTGGACTGGGATGGCCTGGCGCCGCCGTTCGCCTGGCGCTTCAACGTCGACGGCCAGACCCGGCTATACCGCCCCGCCCGCATGCGCATGGCCGCCAACAACGCCGAGACCCTGCTGTTCGGTGCCCTCGCAGGGTTGGGCGTGGCCCACCTGCCCACCTGGTTGATCAGCGACTACCTGCTGCGTGGCGAATTGCTCCCGCTGTTTTGCCAAGGCGGCCTGCCCGAACCCGAAACCAGCGGCATTTATGCCCTGCGCCTGGAACACGAAACGAACTCTCGTAGCCGTTTGCTGCTCGAATTCCTCAAGAGCCGATTCAGTCCGCTACCACCGTGGGACCTGGCCCTGAGAAGCGAGCTGCGCTGGTAGTGAGCGCACCAAGCTTTGGCGTGCTAGATTTCCATCCTCATCGATACCAAGGACCTGCATGAACGCCGACACCCAAGCTCCCTGCAACGAGCTATTGCTGGACAACCAGGTGTGCTTCGCCCTGCACTCCACCTCGTTGCTGATGACCAAGGTCTACAAGCCGCTGCTGCAGGCCCTGGGCCTGACCTATCCGCAATACCTGGCCATGCTCGTGCTGTGGGAACGAGACGGCATGACCGTGGGCGAGATCAGCCAGCGCCTGCTCACCGACCCCGGCTCGCTGACCCCCTTGCTCAAGCGCCTGGAAAGCGAAGGCCTACTCAAGCGCAGCCGCAGCCGCGAGGACGAGCGCGTGGTGCTGGTGCAACTGACCGACAAGGGCCGCGCCTTGCAAAACGAGGCCCGCCGCGTGCCTCAATGCATCCTCCAGGCCAGCGGCCACAGCGCCGAACAACTGCAAAAACTGCAAGCCGACCTGCTGGCACTGCGCGCGCAACTGCAAGATCACCTCTGACGGCTATGCTGTGAGCGGGCTGTTCGATGAATGGTCGAACATTTAACTTGCGCACTAAATAATTGCGCGTTAATTTAAATCCATACCCACTCAGCGCCGACGGCGCGCAACACAAGCGAGGCTCAAGATGCAAAAGGTCACTCCGCTGTACATCGCAGAAGCCACCTCCACCGGCGGTCGCGACGGCAAATCCCGCTCCAGCGACGGCAAGCTGGACGTCAAGCTGAGCACCCCCAAGGAACTGGGCGGCGCTGGTGGCGAGGGCACCAACCCCGAGCAGATGTTCGCCGCCGGTTACTCGGCCTGCTTCATCGGCGCACTGAAGTTCGTTGCCGGGCAAGAGAAAAAAGCCCTGCCCGCCGATGCCTCGATCACCGCCAAGGTCGGTATCGGCCAGATCCCTGGCGGTTTCGGCCTGGACATCGACCTGCACATCAACCTGCCGGGCCTGGCCCAGGCCGACGCCGAAGGGCTGGTGGAGAAGGCGCACAAGGTCTGCCCTTACTCCAATGCCACCCGCGGCAATGTGGATGTGCGCTTGCATGTGACGGTCTGACACTCAGGCAACCTGCCCCCTGTAGGAGCGGCCTTGTGCCGCTCCTACAAGGGAACGAGTCAACGCGAGTTCACAGGCACAAAAAAACCCGGCCAAGGCCGGGTTTTTCGTGCGCGTCGCAAGAAGGATTACTTCTTGGAACGGCCCTTGAAGCTGTTGTCGCGAGTGTCGATGTCGATCCACTCGTCGATCTGGATGAAGTCGGCAACCGAGATCTCGGTACCGTTCTTCAGCTTGGCAGGCTTCATGACCTTGCCCGAGGTGTCGCCGCGAGCAGCGTTCTCGGTGTAGACAACCTGACGGCTGATGGTGGTCGGCAGTTCTACCGATACCAGGCGGCCTTCGAAGAACACCGCTTCGCAGATGTCTTCCATGCCTTCTTCGATGTACGGCAGAACGGCGTCGATGTCTTCGGCGTTCAGTTCGTACATGGTGTAGTCGGTGGTGTCCATGAAGGTGTACGAGTCACCGCTGATGAACGACAGGGTCGCTTCTTTGCGATCCAGGATCACGTCGTCCAGCTTGTCGTCCGCGCCGTATACGGTTTCGGTCTTGTAGCCGGTCAGCAGGTTCTTCAGCTTGGTCTTCATGATCGCGCTGTTACGGCCCGACTTGGTGAACTCAGCTTTCTGAACCAGCCACGGGTCGTTGTCGATCCGCAGTACGGTACCGGGTTTCAGTTCTTTACCAGTTTTCATTACGAAGTATCCGAATCTGGATGGATTTATAAAAATCGAGGCCGCGTATCATAGCGAATTTCGGTAAAACTGTACCAGCCTCGTGGCAAGGTCCGGCCGAGCGGCCTGCGCGGCCTGCCACTGCCGGGCATGTTCGCGCACTTCCTCCCAGAACGGCTGCAGTGCCTGCCAGGCCTGGCCCATCGGGCGATCCATGTTCCAGGCCCGCCACAGTTCGCTCAGCGCCTGCCCGGCGGCGGCCGACAGCCCATGGCAATAGAGGGCGAGGAATGCTTCGAGCTTTTCCCAGTGGGCGTTCTCTTCCTGGATGTAGATGTGCCACAGCATCGGCACGCCAGCCCATTGCGCCCGCACGAACGAGTCCTCGCCGCGCACGGCGTTGAAATCGCAGCTCCACAGCAACCGGTCGTAGTCGTCCTGGCTGACGAAAGGCAACACCTGGACCGTCAAGGCACCGCGCCGATGCAGCGCCCCCACGGCCAAGTCCGCCTCGCCCAGCCAGTGGCCGAGATCGCCCAGGATGCGCCCCTGAGGTACCAGCAGGTGGCTGGGCTGCGCGCCTTCGGCCAGTACGTCGAGCCAGTTGCCCAACTGCGGGTTCTCGTAGGCGAACAACGAGATCAGCCGCGCCCCGGCCTCGGGGCGGACGCCCAGCCCTGCCAGGAACCTCGCCCGCTCGTCCGGCGCCTGGCGGAACGCCTGGCAACGGGGCAGCAAGGCAGCTTCGCGCAGCAGGCCACCGGTCTTGTCGGTGAAACCCGGGAAGAAAAAGAACTTGCGCAACCCATTGGCCTGGGGTGACGGCAAGCCATGGCAGCCATCCACCCAGTCTTCGGCGCTGAGGTAGTCAAGGTTCAGCCACAAGGGCGGCGTGGCCTGCTTGCCCATGGACTCGACATAGGCCTGTGGTAGCTGGCAGGCGAAGGCGCCCACCACCACCTGCGCCGGCTCCGCGCCTTGCCACGTGGCCGGCCAGTGGCGTACCTCGACCCCCTGCCGCCACTGCTGCTCGGCTTGGCGGTCGGCCTCTGGGCACAGGCGCACGAAGGCTTGCAGGTCATCCACCCACAGGCGCACGGCCAGGTCATGCTCGCTCGCCAGCTGGCGCGCCAGGCGCCAGGTGACGCCGATATCGCCATAATTGTCGACAACCGTGCAGAAGATGTCCCAGGTGGTTTTCATCGCCACGTTCCGTAACCTGCGGAAAAAAGACCGCGGATTTTGCTGAAAAATGCCGGCCAACAAAAGCGCGGCGCTGAAAATACCTGCCGCGGCATGCGAGAATGGCACCCTCGCCCCGCCTGCCAGGAGGCCACCATGCCCCGCCCCCGCGAATTGAAGATCACCCTGAAACCGGTGCAACTGGTGCTTTGCGTCGCCCTCGGCCTGTGGCTCGGCGCATTGGCGATCGCCGTGAGCCTGTGGCTGGCCCTGCACCTGTGGCCACAGCAGGTGCAACCGCTGGTCGAGGCCACCGCTCCCGCGCAGGTCCGGTCTGCGCCAACCGCTCCTCCAGCGCCACCGGCCGATGCCCAGGCACAGATGTTCGAACATTACAAAGACATCCTGCACAAGCAGGAATTGCAGCAGGCCGCCGAGGCCGCCCAGGGCAACCCGCGCAACCTGAACAGCCCCAAATGCCAGTTCTGGCTGCAGCAGAATCGCACCGCGCCGACCGACAAGAGCCAGGCCAACGTGCTGGAGTTCTGCTACTGACCATGGACAAGGCCACCCTGCTGCAGCGCATCGTCACCACCCTCGAGCACGACATGGAGGTGCTGCGCCGCGCCGCCCAGACCGCCTACGAGGCCGCCACCGCCGAAGAGAACATCGCCGAGAACAAGTACGACACCCTGGGGCTCGAGGCTTCTTACCTGGCCACCGGACAGGCTCGGCGCACCGCTGAGATCCGCCAGGCGCTGCAGACCTACCAGCAACTGGTGCCGCGCGAGTATGACCCGGCCCGGGGGATCCAGGTCGGCTGCCTGGTGACCCTGGAGGATGAACAGGGCCTACGGCGCAGGCTGTTCCTCGGTCCCGAGGGCGCCGGCTTGAAGATTGGCGAGGGAGATGCGCTGGTGACGGTAATCACGCCTCGCGCACCGCTCGGCCAGCAACTGCTTGGCAAGCGCGTGGATGACGAAGTACGCCTGGTGCTGGCTGGGGTGGCGCAGGTGCAGTTCATCATCGATATCGTCTGATCGGGCGTTATCGCTGCAAGGCGTCGAAGCGCTTTGCCAGCCCCTGCTCGGCAAACCGCTCCACCACGAAATCGATGAAGGCGCGGGTCTTGCCCGGCAACAGCTTGCGCTCGGCGTAGTACAGGCTGATGTGCCCATCGTCGACGTACCAGTCCGCCAGCACCCGGCACAGGCGGCCTGAGGTCAGGTAAGGCAAGGCGAACGGCAGGCTGACCAGGGCGATGCCCAGGTCCTGCTCAGCCACCGCGCAGGCCGCATCCGAATCGCTCATGGTCATGTGCTGGGGCAGCCGCAAGGGTTGTTGCTCCTGCCAGCGGCTGGTCAGCGGCCAACTGCGCACCCTGCCAGTCTGCGGCGAGCGGATGAGGATGCCGGCGCAAGCCTGCAACTGTTCCGGCCGATCGATCGGCCCGTGCTGCCGTAGAAAGCCCGGCGAGGCCACCAGTACTCGGTGCGCGGGCGTCAGCTTGCGTGCCACCACCCCGGGCGGCAGCTCGAAACCACCGCCAAGGGCGGCGTCGAAACCCTGGCCGATCAGGTCGACCTGGCGGTTGTCGAAATGCCAGTCCGCCGAGATCGCCGGGTAGCGGCGCAGAAACTCGCCCAACAGCGGCACCACGTACAAACGCCCGAACACCGTGCCCATGCTCACCCGCAGCAGCCCTGCCGGTTGCCCCTCGGCACTGGCAAGGTTGGCCATGGCATATTGGATGGTACGCAGGCTGTCACCAACCTCGCCCAGGAAGCGCTGCCCGGCCTCGGTCAAAGTGAGCTTGCGCGTGCTGCGCTGGAACAACCGCACCCCCAGGCGCGCCTCCAGTTGAGCGACGTTCTTGCCCACCGCCGCAGGGGTCAAAGACAGACGCCGGGCCGCCTCGGCGAAACTGCCGACCTCGGCACTGCGCACGAAGCATTCCAGGCTACTGAACGATTCCATATTCTTCATTGCCAACCAAAGGTTTACTCTGTAGATAGCGATTACAATCTTATCAGCATGCAATCCACGTTCGATACTGTGTCCATCCAAGGCATCCGGCCTTGCTTGAACGCAGGAGATCAGCATGTCCCAAGCACTTCCTCTCAGCGGTAAGGTGGCCCTGGTCCAGGGCGGTTCCCGTGGTATCGGCGCGGCCATCGTCCGCCGCCTGGCCCGCGACGGCGCCAAGGTCGCCTTCACCTATGTCAGTTCGAGCGCCAGCGCCGAGGCCTTGGCAGACGAGATCAACAGCGGCGGCGGCCAAGCCCTGGCCCTGCGAGCCGACAGCGCCGACACCCAGGCCGTGCAGCAGGCCGTGGCCGACACCGCGAAGGCCTTCGGCGGCCTGGATATCCTGGTCAATAACGCTGGCGTGCTGGCGGTGGCGCCAGTCGCCGAGTTCGACCTGGCCGACTTCGACCGGCTGCTGGCGGTCAATGTGCGCAGCGTGTTCGTGGCCACCCAGGCGGCGGTGAAGTACATGGGCCAGGGTGGACGGGTCATCAACATCGGCAGCACCAACGCCGAGCGCATGCCGTTCGCCGGTGGCGCGCCCTATGCCATGAGCAAGTCGGCGCTGGTCGGCCTGACCAAGGGCCTGGCCCGTGACCTCGGGCCGCGGGGAATCACCGTCAACAATGTGCAGCCTGGACCGGTGGACACCGACATGAACCCGGCCAGTGGCGAGTTCGCCGAGAGCCTGATCCCGCTGATGGCCATCGGCCGCTATGGGCAGGCGGACGAGATCGCCAGCTTCGTCGCCTACCTGGCGGGGCCTGAGGCCGGCTACATTACCGGGGCGAGCCTGCTGGCCGATGGTGGTTTCGCGGCCTGAACGAACCCCCTATCGCGGGGCAAGCCCGCTCCCATGCGCAGTCACGCGTGGGAGCGGGCTTGCCCCGTGCTGCTGTCAACACGGTTAAGTTGATAACCATAAATTGGCATCCTGCCGGGCACTTCCTGATACTTGCCGCCATTCAACCTTGCCTGCACCGAGACTGCCCATGAACTCCCCGACTCTGAGTCGCGCCCTGATCCTGCTGATGGCCACCGCCACCGGCCTGGCCGTGGCCAGCAACTACTACGCCCAGCCGCTGTTGCACAGCATCGCCGAGCAGTTCGGCCTGAGCACCGCCAGCGCCGGCACCATCGTCATCGCCGCCCAGCTCAGCTACGGCGCCGGGCTGCTGTTGCTGGCGCCGCTGGGCGATCTGTTCGAGCAGCGCCGGCTGATCGTGAGCATGGTTCTGATCGCCACCGCCGGCCTGGTGATCAGCGCTTGCGCGCCGAGTCTGCCGTGGCTGTTGTTCGGCACGGCGCTGACCGGACTGTTCTCGGTGGTGGCCCAGGTGCTGGTGCCCATGGCCGCCGCGCTCAGTGCTCCGGATCAACGCGGCCGCGCCGTGGGCACGCTGATGAGCGGCCTGTTGCTGGGCATCCTGCTGGCGCGCACCGCCGCAGGCTTCATGGCCGAGCTGGGCGGCTGGCGCAGCATCTATGTGCTGGCGGCGCTGCTGATGGCGCTCAGCGCCTTGGCCCTGTACCGCAGCCTGCCACAGCACCATAGCCACGCCGGGCTGAAGTACCCGGCGCTGATCGGCTCGGTGTTTCGCCTGTTCCTCGAGGAGCCGGTGCTGCGCCTGCGCTCGTTGCTCGGGCTGCTGGCGTTCAGCCTGTTCGCCTTGTTCTGGACGCCGTTGGCATTCCTGCTGAGCGATGCGCCCTACCACTACTCCGACGCGGTGATCGGCCTGTTCGGCCTGGCAGGCGCGGTCGGCGCGCTGGCGGCCAACTGGGCCGGGCGCCTGGCCGACCGCGGCAAGGGCCCGCTGGGCACCACCGTTGGCCTGCTGGCCCTGCTGCTGTCGTGGATACCACTGGCCTTTGCGCAAAACTCGCTGCTGGCCTTGCTGGTAGGGGTGCTGCTGCTGGACCTGGCGGTGCAACTGGTGCACGTGAGCAACCAGAACGCGGTGATCGTGCTGCGCCCCGAGGCCCGCACACGGCTCAATGCCGGGTATATCACCTGCTATTTCATTGGCGGTGCGCTGGGGTCGCTGCTGGGCACGCAGTTGTTCGAGGTGCATGGATGGGATGGGATCGTGGTGGCTGGGTTGGTGATTGGCGCCCTGGCCCTGGTGGTGTGGGGACTGGCCGAGCGCAAGCGTGCAAAGCGCCTGAGTACTGGGATATCTCCCCTGTAGGAGCGGCCTTGTGCCGCGAAAGGGCCGCAAAGCGGCCCCACGATCTTTGTAGCGATGCAGGAATCCGGGGCTGCTTCGCAGCCCTTTCGCGGCACAAGGCCGCTCCTACAGGGTTTTGCGCATGTCTGGTCAGCCTGGCTTGCCCTCGATGAACGCCTCGTCCACCCGTGCCAGTTGCGTTTCGCTGAGCATCCCCGCCTGGTAGTGCAGCTTGATCCACGCCAGCAGGTAGTCGTAGCGCGCCTGGGCCAGGTCGCGGCGAGTAGTGGCCAGTTGCTGCTCGGCGTTGAGCACGTCGAGGTTGACCCGCTCGCCTCCTTGCACGCTCTTGCGCGTGGACACCACCAGCGCCTCGGCCGCCACCAGCGCCCGCTCATAGGCGCGCAGGCGGCTGGCGCCGGACTGGCAGGCGTTGTACTGCTTGCGCAGTTCGATCAGCGCACTGCGGGTGTTGCCGTCCAGCTCGTACTCGGCCTGTTCCAGGTGCCGGCTGGCCTGGCGGGTCGAGGCCATCACCCCGCCGCCGGCGAAGATCGGCACGCTGACCTCGATACCCACGGTGTTGGTGTCGTAGCGCTGGTTGTAAGTGTTGCCGCTGTCCGACTCCTGGCGCCGCGAGGTGGCGAACGCGGTGACCTTGGGCAGGTGTCCGGCACGGTTGCGCTCCACTTCGTAACGCGCCACATCCAACGCCTGGCGCGATGAGGCCAGTTGCGGGTTATTGGCCAGCGCGCGCTCCTGCCAGGCCTCGTAGCCGCTCGGGTCGACCACCGGCAAGGCGAAACCGACGCGCAGTGGCGCCAGGTCCTCGACCCGCACCGCCGGCTCGCCGATCAGCGCGCCCAGCTCGCGCAGGGCCGCGTCCTGGTCGTTGCGCGCCTGGATCTCTTCGGCATCGGCCAGCTCATAGCGGGCCTGGGCTTCGAGAATATCGGTGCGCGTGCCTTCGCCGGCGTCGAACAGCCGCTGGTTCTGCTGGAACTGCTGGCGGTAGGCCTGCTTGCTGGCAACGCTGATGGCGATCTGGTCCTGGGCGAACAACGCCTGGGTGTAGCTGGTCATCACCCGCACTAGCAGTTGCTGGCTCTGGTCGCGGAAGCTCTCGTCGGCGTACAGCGCCTGGGCCACGCCCTTGCGGTAGCTCGAATAGGCCTCGTAGTCGAACAGCGGCTGCTGGAGGATGAAGGTCGAGCCCATGCTGTTGTAGTTGCGGTCTTCCTTTTGCCGCCGCGAATCCCCCAGGTAGCGCACCTCGGAGTCGTTGCGCCCCTTGTTGTAGCTGTACGAGATGTTCGGCAGCAGGCCGGCGCGGCCGATGGCGCGGTATTCCTGGCCCGCCTCGCGGGCCTTGAAGGCGGCGAGGTAGGTCGGGTCGCGGCGCAGGGCCTGCTCGTAGACCTGGAATGGCCCCATGGCCGCCTGGGTGGCTGCCGGCAGCCAGGCACAGGCGACCAGCAGCCCGATCAGTGGGTACTTCTTCACTGGGCGTCCTTATTGTTCGGTCAAGGCGGTACCTGCGCGATCGAGCAGGGGTTTGAACAGGTAGTTGAGCAGCGAGCGCTCACCGGTGCGCACGAACAGCTCGGCCGGCATGCCCGGGCGGATCGCCAGGCCCTGCAGGCGCGCCAACGCCTCTTCGCTGACGGTGCTGCGCAGCACGTAGTACGGCTGGCCGCTGCGTTCGTCGATCAACTGGTCGGCGGAAACCAACGCCACCTCCCCGGTGACCCGCGGCGTGCGGTTCTGGTTGAAGGCGGTGAACAGGATGTCCACCGGCAGTTGCAAGGCCACCTTGTCCACCAGGTTCACCGGCAGGCGCCCTTCCACTTCCAGCGCGGTGCCCTGGGGCACGATCTCCAGCAAGGTATCGCCGGCGCGCACCACGGCACCTTCGGTGTGCACGCCAAGGTTGACCGCGATGCCGTCGGCCGGCGCCAGGATCTCGCTGTGCTGCAATTCGAAGTGCGCGGAGTTGAGCTGCTGCTCCAGGGTCGCGGCCTTGACCTGGGCCTCGGCCAGCTGGCTGCGCACCTCCTTCTGGTACTCCTCGCGGCGCTGTTGCAGGTTCAGCCGCGCCTCGACGATCACCTGTTCCAGGCGCGCGCTTTCGCCGGCGTTCTGCGCCAGGTCGCGCTGCACCTGGGACAACTGGCGCTGGTACTCGAGCACGCGGTTGCGCGGGATGTAGCCATCGCCAGCCAGCGGGCGCAGGCTGTCCAGTTGCTCGCGCAGCGAGTCGGCCTGGGCCTGCAAGTCGCCACGGGCGCGGCGCATGCCGCCCAACTGGGCCTGGGAGCCATCGATGCTCGCCGCCAACGCGCCCTGCTCGCGGGCCTGGGCCTGGCGACGGCTGTCGAACAACTGCCGCTGCCCTTCGAGGATCAGCGCCAGACGGGCGTCGGGGTCTTCCAGCAGCTCGGCGGGAAACTGCACCTGGGCCAGGTTGTCACGCTCGCTCTGCCAACGTGCCAGGCTGGCGCGGGTCATGCGGTACTGGGCCTGCAAGGCGTCGACATCGGCCTGCGCCTGGGTGCCGTCAAGGCGGAACAGCGGCTCGCCCTGGCGCACCGCCTGGCCCTCGCTGACCAGAATCCGGCTTACCACGCCCGCCGCCATCGACTGCACCGCCTTGCGTTTGCCCGAAACCACCACGGTGCCTTGCACCGGCACCCCCTGGTCGAGCGGCGCCAGGCTGGCCCAGGCCATGAAGCCACCAAAGCCGAGCAGCGTCAGCGCCCAGCCCAGGCGCACATGGAATCGGGCATCGCGTTCGTGTCGGCTCATGCGCCACCTCCGGCCTGCAGCGGTCGTTGCGCCTGGGCCTGGCCCATGGCGTGGAGAATGTCGCGGGCAGGCCCGAAGCCCTGCATGCGGCCTTCGTTCATCACCAGCAACTTGTCGGCCTGGGCCAGCGCCGCGCTGCGGTGGGTCACCAGCACCACGGTACGGCCCTGGGCCTTGAGCTGCACCAGCGCGCTGGCAAGGGCCGATTCGCCGTGGCTGTCGAGGTTGGAGTTGGGCTCGTCGAGCACCACCAGGCTGGGGTTGCCGTACAAGGCGCGGGCCAGGGCGATGCGTTGCTTCTGCCCACCGGACAGGTCGACGCCCTCCTCGCCCAGGCGCGTGTCGTAGCCCTGGGGCAGACGCAGGATCAGCTCGTGGACCCCAGCCAGGCGCGCGGCCTCGACCACCTTGTGGCTGTCCAGCTCGCCGAAGCGGGCGATGTTCTCGGCGATGCTGCCGCGCAGCAATTCGATATTCTGTGGCAAGTAGCCAATGTGCGGGCCGAGGGCCTCGCGGTCCCACTGGCTGAGCTCGGCGCCATCCAGGCGGACATGGCCGCCAAGGGTCGGCCACACGCCAACCAGCACCTTGGCCAGGGTCGACTTGCCCGATCCCGAGGCCCCCAGCACCCCCAGCAACTCCCCCGCCGCCAGGGCGAAGTGCACTTGCTGCAAGGTGGCCTGGTTACGCCCGGGGGGGGCGGCGCTGACCTGCTCCACGCTCAGTTGCCCGGTCGGCGCCGGCAACGGCATCGGCGCAGGTGGCTCCGGGTGCTCGCGCAGCAGGCTGTCCAGGCGCTGATAGGCCAGCTGGGCGCCGCTCCATTGCTTCCACACCGCGATCAGTTGGTCGATCGGCGCCAGCACCCGGCCCATGAGGATCGACCCGGCGATCATCATGCCTGGGGTCATCTGCCCTTCGATCACCAGCAGCGCGCCCAACCCCAGCACCAGCGATTGCAGGCACAGGCGCAGGCCCTTGCTGGTGGCGGTGATAACCGCCGAGGTGTCGCTGGCCTTGTTCTGCAGGTCGAGGAATCGCCCGTGCAGGCTGAACCAGCGCTGGCGCAGCGCGCCGAGCATGCCCATGGCCTGGATGCTCTCGGCGCTCTGCAACTGGCTGCCGGCAAGCTGCGTCGACTGCTGCTGGAAGCCACTGGCCTCGGCCAGGGTCGCGTGGGTCATGCGCTCGTTGAGCACGGCCAGGGCGATCAGCAGCAACGCGCCGACCGTGGCCATCACCCCGAGCCAGACGTTGAAGACGAAGATCACCGCCAGGTAGAGGGGAAACCAGGGCGCGTCGAAGAAGGCAAACAACGCCGGGCCGGTAATGAACTGGCGCAGCTGGGTCAGGTCGCCCAGGGCCTGTCCGGCGGCACCATCACGCTGGCGCAAGTTGCGCTCGAAAGCCGCCCGATAGACCTTGAGGTTGAAACTTTTTTCCAGTTGGTTGCCCACCCGGATGACAATGAAACTGCGCACCGCTTCCAGCGCGCCTATATAAACGAAGAAGCCGACCACCATCAGGGTCAGCATCCACAAAGTTGTGGTGTTCTGCGAACTCAGTACACGGTCGTACACTTGAAGCATATAAATCGATGGCACCAGCATGAGCAAGTTGATCAAGGCCGTGAAACAGCCCACGCTGATCAAGGTCGATTTATATTCGCCGAGTGCCGCCCACAAAGGCGCCCCGGGCTTTTTGCTCGGTAGTTTCATGTTTCGCCCTTGCTTGCCTGAAACTTTGAAGTTTCAGGCCGGGGTTATTTGTCCAGGTGCTTGAGCACCAGTTGGGTACCATCCGGCCGGGTCCAGGCGTAACGCTTGGCACCCTCGCGGTTGAAGTGCACCACGCTGCTGCCATCGCCCCCCACCAGGGCCAGTGTGTCGGGCGTCACCAGCCAGCTGCCGGGGCGCAGGCCCAGCAAGTCCCTGGCGCAATCCAAGTCGCCTTCGATTTCGCCTTCCGTGGCGCCCAGGCGCAGGTTGCAGGATTGCCCCCCCTGCTCTTCGGGTTGAAGCGTCCAATCACCGGCCATTTGCGCGGCGTTGGGGAGTAACAGGCTGCTCGCCATACCTACCTCGGTCATCGACATCAGGGTAATCGCGGCCAGCGCGATCGTTTGCAAGGTTGCTTTCATTCGTCTGCCTCGCCGACAAAAGGGCGACGCGCAAGCGCCGCCCCCTGTTACATCAGACCACGATGTCGGTGACAGCGGCCTGGCCAACGGTGGTCACCAGGAAATCGGCCGAGGCGTTTCCGGTGAAGTCGATGGACAGGCTGCCCAGGTTGGTGGCCTGGTCGTAGGTCAGCAGCGCTTCGCCGGCATGGCCGGTGAAGGCGTTGACGAACTGCAGCGGCAGTTTGTTCACGGCGAAGGCCGAGATGGCCGACAGGTCGATCTTGTCCACACCCGAGGTGAAGTCCATGATCCGGTCCGGCGCCGCCTTGGTCGAGTCGCTGATGGCCGCGTACACGAAAGTGTCCGCGCCAGTGCCGCCCCACAGCTGGTCAGCACCGCCACCGCCGTAGATGATGTCGTTGCCGGCACCCCCCTTGAGCACGTTGGCCAGCGCGTTGCCGATCAGCAGGTCGTTACCCGAGCCGCCGATGGCGTTCTCGATGGTCACGCCCTTGGCGATGGACACGTTACCAACCATGCCGCCAACGTCGGAGAACGACGCTTCGTTGAGGTTGATCTTCTGGTTCTGGGTGAAGCCCGAGAAGTCGAAGGTGTCGTTGCCGCCACCGTCCCACACCGAGAACACCAGCTTCGACGAGGCCGAGGTGGCCGAGTAGAAGTCGCGATCAGCGGTGGAGTTGAAGCCGTAGGTGGTGTCGCTGGCACGGGTGGCGTAGTTGGCGCCGTAGAGCTTCTGGATCGCCAGGATGTCGTCCATCAGCGGGGCCGAGGCGTAGTACTGCCCGCCGCCCTTGACGAAGTTCTGGCCGTTGTTGCTTTCGCTCCAGTAGCTCATCACGCTGTAGCCGCGAGTGTCCTGGGCGTAGTCGGCGTCACGGTAGGTCGGGTTGCCCTGGCCGGCGTTGTAGTCGCCGGGGTGGGACAGGCCGAGCACGTGGCCGATTTCGTGGGTCAGGGTCTGGCGGCCGTAGTTGCCGGTGCCCGGGGTGATGTTGACCTGGTAGCCGCTGTTGATCAGGTACCAGGACTCGCCCTTGTGCGAACCTGGGCCATCGAACGGCAGGTAGGCGAACGCCGCGCCGCCATTGCTGGCGCTGAAGTTGCCGAAGGTCATGTGACCGTCGCCACCCGAGGCGGCCTCGGTGAAGGTGACCTTGGCCACGTCCGACCAGGACTGCATGGCGAGCTTGGCCTGCTCTTTCTGCAGGTCGCTGAACTGGCTGAAAGTACCGAGCTTGCGCGCGGTGAAGTCGCCAGGCGCCTTGGTCAGGAAGGTGTAGCTGAGGCTAATGGTGCCGTCCTTGTTCAGGTCTTTCCAGGCTGCGCCATCACGCAGGAGGTGATCGGCGGCCTGGTCGGCCGTGAAGGACTTCTTGCCATTGATGTTGGCGCCGCCGCGATCGTACTGGTGGGCAAAGCTATCGATCAGGCCGAAGGACGAACTTGGCCCCTTCGGTTGCACTGCGGAGACGGCCGATGCAATAGCGTTTTCTTTGACTTTCGACATGCAGGTTACTTCCTTGTTTAACAAAAAAGCCATTGATGTCAGACAGGCGTTCTTGCACCTCGCGAGAACGTCCTGTCACTCGCCCTTATGAGGCGCAAAAAAACTGACACAAAATGAAACTTAATGTCCAGCCTTTTTTGACGTCATTTTTTCGTTTTCGAAAATTAATCTGCGCCGTACTAATTTGCACAATCTGCGATGGATCAGCCGCGACACCTGAAAGCATTAGTTACAGTCATGGGTCCTGACTTATTTATATAACCAATCGAAGTTTAGTTATGAAAACGCGACTTGCGCCTGGTGTTCATTCGCGCCCCTTCGTTTTGGCCCGACGCGTGCGACCACGGGTCACACGACCCTCCGTCGCCTGGCCGTTGACTTGCCAGCGTACCAGGCGCTCAGTAGGCGTTGGTCAAAAGCCCCTTCCTGACAGGACGACACAATGACAAGACTCACGGTGCAATCCGGCGATTTCTTGCAAGGTGAAGGCGAGTATCGCAATGGAGCGCTCACTCTCAAGACCCCACGCAGCCCCTCGCCCGGCGAGCGCATTTCGCTGACGCGCATCCAGGACCTGAAGCTGGCCAACCTCGAAACCACCCGCAGCCTGGGCAGCGCCCTGGGCTGGGGGGTGGCCGGCGCGCTGGTGGCCGGGCCGGTGGGCCTGCTCGCCGGCCTGCTGCTCGGCGGCAAGGAGGACGAGGTGACCTTCCTCGCCACTTTCAAGGATGGCCGCAAGCTGCTGGCCATTACCGACGGCAAGACCTGGTCGAAGATCGACGACAGCTGGCGCCGCCACCAACGCCCTGTCGCGGCCTGAAGCGCGGCCCGAGTCGTTCGTCTTCACAGTATTGGCCTTTTCACCGGCAAGCCGGCTCCGGCAGCGCTGGAGCCTGCTTGCGCCGCTTCCACGCCCCAGTCTTCTCCTGAAAAAGTGCCCGATGGCCTGCTAACATGGCGCCCGTTTGCCCGCCCGACAGCTGCCGACCGATAACGGCGCGTCCGCCTTTGAAGGAGCCCCGCATGACCCCGCTTCGCCCTCGCCTGCCCCTTGGCCTGCTCGGCCTGGGCCTTGCCCTGCACAGTGGCCAGGGCCTGGCCGCCGACAGCGTGACGCTGGCCCCGGTGCGCATCTCCGATGTGCAGGACAACAGCGGCTACCAGGCACGCGAGGCCCAGGTCGGCGGCCTGCGCACGGCGCCGCTGCTCGACACCCCGGCCGCGGTCAGCGTGTTCAGCCGCCAACTGCTAGACGACCGCCAGGTGCGCAAGCTCAGCGAGGTGCTGCAGAGCGATGCCTCGGTGGGCGAAAGCTATGCGCCAGTCGGCTACTACGAGAACTTCAACGTTCGCGGCTTCGAGCTCAACGCCGCCAGCAGCTACCGGATCAACGGCCAGACCATCGCTGGCGAGCAGAACGTGGCGCTGGAGAACAAGCAGCAGGTGGAACTGCTCAAGGGCTTGTCCGGGCTGCAAAGCGGCGTGTCGGAGCCTGGCGGGTTGGTCAACTACGTGACCAAGCGCCCTGAGGATGTGCGCAGCATAAGCGTGTCGAGCAACGAACAGGGCGAGCGCTACCTGGCCACCGACCTGGGTGGCTGGTTCGGTGCCGAGCGCCAGCTGGGACTGCGGGTAAACCTGGCCCACGAGGACATTCGCTCCTATGTCGATCATGCCGACGGCAAGCGCGACTTTGCCTCCGTGGCGCTCGACTGGCAGATCAACCCAAATGCCGTCCTGGAGCTGGATGCCGAGTACCAGCATCGCGAGCAGTATTCGGTGCCCGGCTATCAACTGCTTGGCGGCAACCAGCTACCCCATGGCGTCGACCCCAAGGATCACCTGGCCTGGCAGTCCTGGGCCAAACCCGTGCAGAACGACTCCCTGACCCTGGGCGGGCGTTTCAAGTACCAGTTCAACGACAACTGGAACGGTACCTTGAGCGCCTCGCGCAGCAAGGTGGTGATCGATGACTACAGCGCTTTCGCCTGGGGTTCGAGCGAAGGGGCCTACTTCGGCAGCAATGGCGATTACGACATCTACGATTTCCGCAGCCCTGACGATACCCGCCGCATCGACGAAGCCCAGGCCATGATCGACGGGCGCTTCGATGCCTTGGGCGTGAGCCATGAGCTGACCGTCGGCACCAGTGCGCAACGCCGCACGCTCGACCAGCGACCGGGCTACAACGAGTGGCGAGGCACAGGCAACATCCATACCGGTGCGCCAGCCGTGGAGCCGTCGGACAAGCCCATTGGCAGCAGTGAGCGCCGCCTGGACAGCCGCCAGTACGGCCTGTTCTTCAGCGACCGTATCACCTTCAATGACAATTGGCAGACCGTGATCGGCGCCCGGGAAGTGCGCCTGGATGAAAAGACCTGGGACCAGAATGGCGTCGCCGGGCGCCACACCCGACAGTACCAACTGCTACCCAACGCAGCTTTGATCTACAAGCCGCAGCCAGACACCACCTTGTACGCCAGCTATGCGAAAGGCTTGTCCTCGGGCGGCACCGCCCCCTGGTATGCCAGCAACGCGTTCGAAATCCTCGCCCCGACCCTGTCGCGCCAGCTCGAAGTCGGCATCAAGCGTGACTGGCAGGGCATGAGTTTCAGCGCGGCCTTGTTCCAGATCCGCCAGGCGTACCAGTACGCCCGCCCCGACGGAACCCCGGCGCCGACCTACGTACAGTCGGGCCAGCAGAAGAACACCGGCCTGGAACTCGGGGCAAGCGGCTGGGTGACCTCCAACCTGCAGATCCAGGCCAGCGCCGCAGTGATCCGTGCCCGGGTGCAGAACAGCGACACCGCCGCCTACGAAGGCCACCAGGCAATCAACGTGCCGCGCCTGCGCGCCGCGCTGCAGGCCGACTACGCCCTGCCCGTCCCCGGCCTGGCCCTACTCGGCGGTGCACGCTACAGCGCCAGCAAGTACGCAAGCTCAGCAGGCAATGTCGAAGTCGGCGGCTACACCGTATTCGACATCGGCAGCCGCTATCGCACGAACATCGGCGGCTACGACACCGTGCTGCGCCTGACCGTGGACAACGTCTTCGACAAGCGCTACTGGCGCGACGTGGGCGACTACCTGGGCGACAACTACCTGTTCCAGGGCGCCCCGCGCACAGCCAGGCTGTCGGCCTCGGTCAACTTCTAAGGACGCTTGCTCCTGTAGGAGCCAGCCTTGCTGGCGAACCAGGCGATGCGCAGTTGGGCACCGGCCACGCCGGTGTTCGCCGGCAAGGCCGGCTCCTACAAGGGCGAGGCGCGCCTCAAGACGGAAAACAAAAAGCCCCCGAACCTTTCGATTCGGGGGCTTCTCGTAGAATGTGGCGGTGAAGAAGGGATTTGAACCCTTGATACGATTTCTCGTATACACACTTTCCAGGCGTGCTCCTTCGACCACTCGGACACTTCACCGTTTTCTCTTCAAGCTGTTCAGCCTGTCGAGGCGCGCTAATTTAGTAGAAGAGCTTTTCTTTGGCAAGCATTTTTTTCAGAATTTTCATGTGCTTAAGCCAACCGATGGAAAACCCCTGGCAATCAAGGCAATGCTGCCATTGTGCCCAGCGCTTTTCCCCATGCCCTGGCCCCTGCCCCGCTAGCGCTAGGCATGGCGCCCGGACACTGACCGGCCAGTCAGTCTTGACGCTTTACCTCGCCTCCCGGGCTGGGTAACGTCGTCGCCACGCCATCCAAAGGACTCCGCCATGAGCGAGCTGCTTACCTACCATGCCGAAGACGGCATCGCCACCCTGACCCTGAACAACGGCAAGGTCAACGCCATCTCGCCGGACGTGATCACAGCCTTCAATGCCGCACTGGACCGCGCGGTGGAAGAACGCGCGGTGGTGATCATCACTGGCCAGCCAGGCATCCTCTCCGGCGGTTACGACCTCAAGGTGATGACCGCCGGGCCCAAGGAGGCCGTCGGCCTGGTCACCGCTGGCTCCACCCTGGCCCGTCGCCTGCTGTCGCACCCGTTCCCGGTGATCGTCGCCTGCCCCGGCAACGCCGTGGCCAAGGGTGCCTTCCTGCTGCTGTCGGCCGACTACCGCATCGGTGTCGAAGGCCCGTACAAGATCTGCCTGAACGAAGTGCAGATCGGCATGACCATGCATCACGCCGGCATCGAACTGGCCCGTGATCGCCTGGGCCGTGCCGCCTTCCAGCGCTCGGTCAACAATGCCGAGATCTTCGACCCGCAAGGCGCCCGCGAAGCCGGCTTCCTCGACAAGGTGGTGCCGGCCGAGCAGTTGCAGGAAGTGGCCCTGGCCGCCGCCCGCGAACTGAAGAAGCTGAACATGCTGGCGCACAAGAACACCAAGCTGAAAGTGCGCAAGAGCCTGCTGGAGGCCCTGGACGAAGCGATCCTGGTCGACCAGAACCACCTCGGCTGAGGCCCTGGCTATATCAACTTGATGCACGAATCCTGGGGCCGCTATGCGGCCCTTTCGCGACACAAGGCCGCTCCTACAGAAAGCCATGGCCAAGCTCCTATGCCACACCAAGGTTTGCCCCAGCCAGTGCACACCCGTACACTGCGCGGCGACTGTCTGGTGTGAGTCGTACCATGCTCTATCTGTTTCGCATGCTCCTGCTGGCGCTGCATTTCCTGTTCGTCGGTGTCGTCGGCCTGGTGATCGGCCTGCTGCGCCCGTTCAACCCTGACAACAGCCGCCTGTTCGCGCGCCTGTACAGCGTGCCAGCCGCCTGGTTCATGCGCATCAAGGTCAAGGCCGAGGTCGGCCCGTTGTGGGACCAGCCGCCCGGCTGCGTGATCATCGCCAACCACCAATCCAACTACGACCTGTTCATCCTCGGCCAGGTGGTGCCGCGCCGCACCGTGGCCATCGGCAAGAAGAGCCTGGGCTGGATCCCGCTGTTCGGCCAGTTGTTCTGGCTTGGCGGCAACGTGCTGGTCGACCGCAAGAACGCCTACCAGGCACGCAAGGCCATGCAAGCCACCACCCGGACCCTGCGCGACGACACCTCGATCTGGATCTTCCCCGAAGGCACGCGCAACCCAGGTGAACACCTGCTGCCATTCAAGAAGGGCGCCTTCCACATGGCGGTGGAGGCCGGCGTGCCGATCGTGCCGGTGTGCGTCAGCCGCTATTCGCAGCGCCTGGGCCTCAATAGCTGGCGCCAGCGCACGGTGATCGTCCGCTCCCTGGCCCCCATCGCCACCGCCGGCCTGACCCAGCAGGACCTGCCGGCGTTGATCGAGCAGTGCCGCAACCAGATGCAGCATTGCATCGACCATATGGAAAGCGAAGTCACCAGCCAATAACCGCAGGCTTGGCCAAACCGCGCATTTCTTCATGCGCGACAGGTTGCCCTGCCGCGCGACACAGCCCAAGCTGTCTGGGTGTTCAACCAGACAAGCGGACAACCATGGGTCGAGTCGTCGCCGCGGCGGTGTACAGCGCCGGCAGGAAGGTCACCAACATCAGCCTCGATGAGGGCGCCGAATGGGCACGCAAGCCCGGACACTTCGTGTGGATCGGCCTGGAAGAGCCCAACGCCGAGGAACTGGCCAACCTGCAGCGCCAGTTCGGCCTGCACGAACTGGCCATCGAGGACGCCCTGGAGAAGCACAGCCGGCCGAAGCTCGAGACCTTCGGCGACGCGCTGTTCATCGTCACCTACTCGCCGGTGCGCCATGAAGGCAAGCTCGAGTTCATCGAGACCCATATCTTCGCCGGCAACGGCTACATCATCACCTGCCGCAACGGCCATTCGAAGTCCTACGCCCTGGTGCGCCAACGCTGCGAAGCGCGCCCGCTGCTGCTCGAGCATGGCGAAGACTTCGTGCTTTACGCCCTGCTCGACTTCGTCACCGAGAACTACCAGCCGGTCAGCGAGGCCATCCACGGCGAGATCGAAGAGCTGGAGCAGAGCGTGCTGAGCAACTCGCTGCAGGAAGAGGACATCCAGCGCCTGCACAGCCTGCGCCGCGACATCCTGCGCCTGCGTCGCTACGTGGCGCCGATGGTCGAGGTCAGCGAGGAGCTGCAGCGCCTGAGCTTCCCGTTCATCGACAAGAACATGCGCCCGTATTTTCGCGATGTGCAGATCCACGTGACCCGGCAGATGGAAGACCTCGCCGGGATTCGCGACATCGCCAGCCAGACCATCGAGATCGGCATGTTGCTGGAGGCCTCGCGACAAAGCATCACCCAGCGCAAGTTCGCCGCCTGGGCGGCGATCCTGGCGTTCCCCACGGCGATTGCCGGGATCTACGGGATGAACTTCCAGAACATGCCCGAGCTGGGCTGGCACTACGGCTACTTCACCGTGCTGGGGGTGATCGGCCTGGGCTGTTCGGGGCTGTATTACAGCTTCAAGCGCTCGGGTTGGTTGTAACGCCAAGGAACGTGGGAGCGGGCTCAGTCAACGTGGATCTCAGATCACGCGACTACCGGGCTGCTGAATGAAGCGCAGCATCCACTCGCCCACCAGATCCCCCTGGTGTTCGCTGGCCAGGCTGGCCACTGCCTTGGTGTACACCTCTGCCCCCAGGGAAGCCTGCCGCGCATCGAGCAGCGCCCGCGAGTAATCGTGGACGAACTCCGGATGCCCCTGGAAGCACAGCACCTGGTCACCGATGTGATACGCCGCGTTCGGACAGAAGTCGCTGGAGGCAATCACCGTGGCCCCTTCGGGCAGCTCGGTGACCTGGTCCTGGTGGCTGATCAGCAGGGTCAGCTCGGATACCTGCGGGTCCATCCACGGTGCATGGGCAGCCAGGCTGTAGCGGTGGATGCCCACGCCCCAGCCCTTGTCGGCGCGCTCGGCCTTGCCGCCCAGGGTCAGGGCCAGCAACTGATGGCCGAAACACACGCCCAACAACTTCTCGCCACGCTCGTAGAGTTTGCGCAGGTAGGCCTTGAGGGTCTGGATCCATGGGTCGTCGCCGAACGAGTCAGCCTTGCTGCCCGTCACCAGGTACGCATCGAACCGTTCGCTCTCGGCCGGGTATTCGCCGTTCATCACGTTGTACACGTCAAACTCGGCGGCGATCGGCTGGCGCGAAAACAGCTGCTCGAACATCCTGCCGTAGCCCTGATACTGCGCGATCAACTCCGGCCGCAGGACATCGGTTTCAAGGATGCAGATGCGTAACGACATAGGGGTAGTCCTGAACGACATGTGGGTGGGATTTGCTGTAGAGACTGACGCGAAAAACCAGTACAAGCAAGTAGGATATCCAGACGGACGGTAGGCCCTGTAACCCTCGGTAACCCTGGCCGCGCACTCGTCTAGCCCAAGCACGCCAGCGGGGTGGCTAGTGGCCTTAAATCACTCGGAAATTTGCCACAATTTGCTTAGAACAAAGGGTTCTGAATCAGGGATGACGCGGGCCCTACTGTTGGTTGTATATCCAGACACACGAGGCAAGCAGGTTCGGCGTTTCACCAAGCCACTGCGATCGACCCGACGTGCGACAAGGAAGCCAAGGGTTATTCAGGAATAACAACAAGAAGGCGGTCCGCCATGTTCAGACAATCGAAAGTACGCCAAGCCGGGCTCATTCTCTTCGCCACGACGCTGCTGCTGATCCTGCCCAACCTTACCCGGTTGTTCGGCTGAAACGGCAGTGGCCCTGGCCGCCCATGCGCAGGTAATCTGCCAGCCCTGACGGTTGGAGATTGCCCATGCGCCTGTGCCTCACCCTGCTCTGCCTGTTGTTCGCCTTGCCGCTGTCGGCAGCGCAACTGACCCTGAAGCTCGAGGGTGGCAGTCGCCAGTGGCAAACCGCGCAACTGCTCGCCCACCCGCAAACCCGCGACCTCAGGGTCGAGCAAGACGTTGCCTACAAGCGCGCCATGCACTACCGCGCCATTCCCCTGGCCGTGCTGCTCGAGGGCGTGCAACCGGGCGATCACCTGCAGGCCGTGGCGCTGGACGGTTTCGCCGCGGAAATGCCTGCCGGCCCCTTGTTGCAGGCTGGGCCGGCCCAGGCTTGGCTGGCCATCGAGGACCCCAGCCAGCCCTGGCCACCACTGGCCAAGGGCAAGCCCGGGGCCGGGCCGTTCTACCTGGTCTGGCACAACCCGCAGGCCAGCGGCATCCGCCCCGAACAGTGGCCGTTCCAGATCGCCACCATTCGCCGGCTGCCCCCGGTCGAAGCGCGCTTTCCGGCCCTGCTGCCCGACCCGGCGCTGGCGGCCAACGACCCGGTGCGCCAAGGTTTCGCCCTGTTCCAGCAGAACTGCCTGGCCTGCCACCGGCTCAATGGCGCAGGTGATGCGCAATTCGGCCCGGACCTGAACCTGCCGCACAACCCGACCGAGTATTTCCAGCCGGCGTTCCTGCGCCAGTACATCCGCGACCCGCAAAGCTTGCGCCAGTGGCCCCAGGCAAAAATGCCCGGGTTTGCCCCGCAGGTGCTGAACGAGCAGGAGCTCGATGCCCTGCTGGCCTACCTGGGGCACATGGCCGGACGCAAGGTCCACCCGTAGGTGCCTGGTTCGCCAGCAACGGGTCCAAAGCACGCTGCAATCGCGTAGGAGCCGGCTTGCCGGCGAACACCGGCATCGCCGGTACCATCCACCGCGCTGCCTGGTTCGCCAGCAAGCTGGCTCCTACGGGCCTGAAGCACGCTGCAATCGACTTGCCGGTGCCATTCTAGGCGATGGGCCGTTCCTGCTTGACGCCCCAGCCCTCGACCTCGCCGCCATAAGGCGACACGACCAGTTCGAAAGCCTGCTCGAAAGCGCCGATACCACCATGGGTGGCGTACATGACCTTGCTCAGTTCCAGGTGCCAGGCGCCGTCGTCACGCTCGCTCACCTGGGCGTTGAGCGACTCGCCGCGAAACTGCCCAGCCGCCCGGCGCGCACCGACTTCGTCGGGGAACACGGCATAGAACTCGATGGGATGGATGCGGGTGAAATCGAAACCGCCAGCTTTCATCTGGCGCAGGACGCTGCTGCTGATATCGTCGTTCGAGCTGCTCATGAAACGTCCTCCTGCAAAGCAATGGATAGACTTTCCGTGCACAACGCACCTGCCTGGCAACAAGGTCATGCCTGACATTACGAGCGGATTGCGAGACGCGAATGTAAACGGCGGCGGCCCGCAGAGAAGACCGGCGCCTCATTGCAGCGTAGCGCCTGTACAGGCACTACGCCAGACAGACTCCTTCAGGGCGCTTCACGGATGGTGGTGATGATCACCCCGCTCTGCTCCTTGAGCCAGCGTGCCGTAGGGGAATAACTGCGGTCCTGGAAGTCGTTGAGGTCCAGCTCGTCCATCAATGGAAACAGCCGCGAGCGAATCGCCCGTGCGGCATCTTCCTCGCTGGGGCACTGCTCGGCGTTGAGCAGCAGGGTTTGCGGTTCGCCCTTCTGGTTGGCAAAGCTGACTTCCCACGCTTTCATCGATCAGCCCTCGCTGGAAACGGTGAATGACACTCCGTACTAGCTTGACCATGGGCAGCAGACGATGTTCAGCCGGGCGCATCAAACACCATGAAAAAAGCCCGCCGGGCAACGGCGGGCTTGTTCATGACGGCGGCCGGCTTACTTCGGCGTGCCGTGGACGACACCGGCGGTGTTGTCCAGCAGGCTCTTGGTCGCGGTCTGGATATAGGCCTCGAGCCTTTTGAGCATGTCCGGCTGGTCCGGGCTTTCGATCAGTTCGGCCTTGAACTCGCGGCCCAGCTGATAGCGGTACAGGCGCGGGGTCATGTCCTTGGACTCGATGAGGATCCGGTCGCCCTGCACCAGTCCGACGATCTGCTCGCTGCCGGAGGGCTTGATCATGCCCACGCCCTGGTCGCCCTCGGGCAGGTTGAGCAAGTCGCGGCCCCAGCACTGGTGGCGGGCATGGCCGCCCAGGCGGCCCATGATGGTCGGCACGATGTCGACCTGGGTGCCGACGGTATGGTTGACCGCGCCGAATTTCTCCTGGATGCCGGGGGCAATCAACAGCAGCGGCACGTTGAAGCGCCCCAGGTCCAGCTCGGTGACCTGCTGGTTGTTGCCAAAACCATGGTCGCCGACGATGACGAACAAGGTGTCCTTGAAATAAGGCTCCTTGCGCGCCTTCTCGAAGAACTGGCCCAGCGCCCAGTCGGAATAACGCATGGCGGTGAGGTGTTCGTCCAAGCGGCCGTGGCCGCTGACCTTCTCCACCGGCAACTCGGTGGGCAAGGCGTACGGCGTGTGGTTGGAGAGGGTCTGCAGCAGCGCGTAGATCGGTTTCTTGCCGTCGTGCTTGGCCAACTCCTGGTTACCCCGGTCGAACATGTCCTGATCGGACACGCCCCAGGTCGGGTCGGAGAACACTGGGTCGACGAAATCATTGCGGCCGATGAAGGTGGTCATGCCCTGGTTGCCGAAGAACCCGGACTGGTTGTCCCAGGCGAAGTCGCCGTTGTACACGTAGACATCGTCGTAGTCCCGGGCGCTGAGCAACGCCGGCAGGCCAGACAGCTTGTGGCCGCCCTCGGGGGTCTGCATCAGGTACTCGAAGCCTGGCAGGTTGGGGAAGCAGGCCATGGTGGCGAACATCCCCTGGTGGGTATGGGTGCCATTGGAAAAGAAGCGGTCGAACAGCAGGCCTTCCTTGGCCAGCTTGTCGAAGTACGGGGTGATGTTGGCATCGCTGCCCAGGGCGCCCACCGAGTGGCCGGCGAAGCTCTCCATCAAGATCACCACGACGTTCTTGATCGCCAGGGTGTTCTTTTCTGGCGGCAGGAAATCACGGCGCACAGGAGCCTCGTCGGCATCGACCAGTGTGTCGTTGGCGGTCAGCAGTTGCTCGCGCACGGTCTGGGTGGCCAGCGCCTGGTCGAGCACGGGCTTCCAGATGTTGGCGCGGTCTTCGCCGAAGCGGCTCTTGGCGGCATCAATCAGGGTCAGGGTGCCGTTGAGGCCGAGCTGATTGACGAAGTTCGAGTCGGTGGTGAAGGCGTCGCCCCAGCGCATCGGCGGGCCCTGGCGCAAGGTGCCACGGGCGGCGACCACCGCCACCAGCAGCACCACCATGAACACCGCCAAACGGCCATACCATGGCGCCAGCGCACGGCTGGCGCCACCAGCGGCAGCCGCCGTGCCACGGGTCATGCGATCGATGCCCTTGAACAGCAGACTCAACAGCCAGGTGCCGATCAGCCAGGCCAGCAGGTAGCGGACCACGGGGAAGCCATACCAGAGCATGCTCAGCACCGTCTTGGGATCTTCCTGGATGTACTGGAACACCAGGCCGTTCAACCGCTGGTGGAACTCACGGTAGAAGTCCATCTCCATCAGGCCGAGGAACATCACCACGCTGGAGGCGAGCGTCAGCCAGAGGCGGAAAAAGCCACGGCGGGCCATCAGCCAGGGGCTGAGCAGTGCCAGCAGCAGCGGAATGCTGATGTATACCACCACCCGCAGGTCGAAGCGCAGGCCGTTGAAGAAGCCTTCGGCAACCGTGGCGGTGGGGGTGTCGCCGACCATGTCGCTGTTGTAGACCAGCAGCGCCAGGCGCACCAGGCTGAGCATCAGCATGATCACCAGGCCGCTGAGCAGCGTGTAGGCCAGGTGGGATTTCAGGGTCGGCGAGAACGAGCCTCGCGCACCCTGTTGCTTCAAGGCGTCCGTGTTAGCCATGAATGGAGAGATCCTAGGATTGCGGTTTGCGGGAAGGCGAGAGTCGCCTGCAGCCTGAGGTGCGACCGTCCAACCAAGGCCGCATTGTGCGGCGCGGATTTTCAAAAATCGAGTGTGAAAATTTTGTCGAGAGCAGCCTGTCCTTACAAAGTTAGGCCTCAGATACGCACATTGCCCCGTGGTCCGGCGATGGCCCAGATGATCAGCCCCAACACCGGCAACAGGACGATCAACAAGATCCACAGCACCTTGATGCCCACCTCGGCACCGCTCTTGAGCACGTTGAGGATCGCCCAGATGTCCAGGGCCAGAATGATCAGCCCGACCAGGCTATTGAAGGTAGAACCCATATCGCTGCTCCCGTGCGATGTGCCTGGTGCACAGCATAGCCGCCTATGGCGGCGATAGAAGGGAATCCTTGGCCAGCTGGGCAGGTCACTGTCTAGACTGCTGTCATTCATTGTTTCGAGGTACGCATGCCCCCTGCTCACGCCCATAGCCCCGCTCCCCCGTCCCTGCTCAGCGCCTGGCGCCAACAGGCGCTGAGCACTCCCTGGCTCAGTGCCGGCCTGGCCCTGAGCCTGCTGGCGATCATCGCCCTGTTGCTGGCGAGTCTCTGGAACGCGGTCAACGGCGACCACGCCGATAACCTGCACCTGGCCCTGCTCGGCGGCCTGTCCGGCTTCGGCGCCACGGCGCTGGGCGCGGTGCTGGCGGTGATCCTGCGCGATGTCAACGCCCGCACCCAGGACGTGATGCTCGGCTTTGCCGCCGGCATGATGCTCGCCGCCAGTTCGTTTTCGCTGATTCTGCCGGGCCTGGACGCCGCCCGTGCAATCACCGGCAATGGCCCGGCGGCGGCTTTCACCGTGGTGCTGGGCATGGGCCTGGGCGTGCTGCTGATGCTCGGCCTCGACCGTTTCACCCCCCACGAGCATGAAAGCACCGGCCCTTGCGGCCCAGAGACCGAGCGCCTGAGCCGGGTCTGGTTGTTCGTGCTGGCCATCACCCTGCACAACCTGCCGGAAGGCATGGCCATCGGCGTGAGCTTCGCCAATGGCGACATGAATATCGGCTTGCCGCTGACCAGCGCCATTGCCATCCAGGACATCCCCGAAGGCCTGGCCGTGGCCCTGGCCCTGAGAGCCACCGGGCTGTCGAACTTCAAGGCGGCACTGGTGGCGATTGGCTCGGGCCTGATGGAACCGCTGGGGGCGGTGATCGGCCTGGGGATTTCCACCGGCTTTGCCTTGGCCTACCCGGTCAGCATGGGCCTGGCGGCGGGGGCGATGATCTTCGTGGTGTCCCACGAGGTAATTCCGGAGACTCACCGCAACGGCCACCAGACTGCGGCGACCCTTGGGCTCATGGGCGGGTTCGCGGTGATGATGTTCCTCGATACGGCGTTGGGTTGAGCGCTATCCAGGCAATGACGGCAACGCCGCCCGGGGCTACCCACACATACCGTAGGAGCCGGTGCCATGCACCGTGTCGCCTGCTTCGCCAGCAAGCTGGCTCCTACAGGTATTGCAGGTCATAACCGTTGTAGGAGCCGGCTTGCCGGCGAACACCGGCGTTGCCGGTGCCATGCACCGCGTTGCTTGCTTCGCCAGCAAGGCTGGCGCCTACAGAACGTTGCTTAGACGTGCAGCGCCACCTTCAGGGTTTCCAGCGCCGGCTCCACCTTGATCCCCAGCACCGCCCCCAGCTCCAGCACCCGGGCCAGATCGTGCTGGCCAACCATCACCATCTGCAACTCATCGTCGAGCAACTGGCTGAAGTTCAGCAGCACATAGCCGCCAGCCTCCTTGTTCAGCGCGCCCATTTGCACCTGGATGCGGTTCAGCGCGGTCAGCGCCTCGGTGCGCGCCAACTGCTTGGGCTTGAGGGTGAACGGCACGCTCTTGTCGAACGAGTCGCTGATCTGCTGGAACAGATCCTGGTAGCTGTCGGCCTGGAACAGCACGGTGTCCGGCAGGCTGCCGACCACCACCCATTCCCCCAGGGAAAACGGGAAGCTGTCGTCGTAATTGATGTCGGGGTTGGCGGCCAGGAAGGCGGCGGGGTCGGCGTAGGCCTGGGCGGCTTCAGCGGCAATGCGCTCGATGTCTTCCTCGCGCATGCAGCCGGCACCGACGAGGCGGATGAATTCGAGCAACTGGTCTTTCATTTGGGGGCCCTGCGCATTGGCGTAAAAGGCGCCAAGGATAGCCGCAAACGCCCCCGAACGGTTAGCTGGCCTGCGTCTCGAGGCGCTTGGCGGCGTCTAGCGCGCCCATGGTGCGGGCCGCCATCAGCGCGGTGGCGCCAGCGGCGTCGCGGTGCGCCGGGTCGGCGCCCTGGGCCAGCAGGTAGTCGATGATCGCCAGGCGATTGAACATCGCCGCCAGCATCAAGGCCGTGCGGCCATCAGCGGCGGCGGCATCCACCGGCACACCGTGCTCGAGCAGCAACTGGATCATCGCCAGGTCACCCTTGAACGCCGCGCCGGCGATGGGCAGTTGGCCGTTGTCGTTGGCGATCAGCGGATCGGCGCCCTGTTCGAGCAGCACGCGCACGGCATCATGATGGCCGTGGTAGCTGGCCAGCATCAACAAGGTATCGCCCTTGTGATTGCGCAGGTCGGCGGGCAGGCCACTGGCGAGCAGACGCGCAAGCATTGGCGCGTCACCGCGGCGGGCGCGCTCGAAAACCTCCTCGGCGAAGGCGGCGGTTTCCTCGGCGGTCATGGTGCTGGGCTGTTGATCGGACATCGGGAACCTCCTGGTAATGGCGTGGGCCCTAGTGTTCGTCAGGCAGCCGCCACGGGTCAAAGGTTCAGATTCTATGGGGCGAACAGAGCCAGCCTATCACCGTGCAAATTGCACTGTGCAAAATGCACGACCATGCACAATGCAATGACGAACAATCCTAAATCAATCACAACACATTGATTTATAAGGATTTTTTACAATTAAAAAGCTGGCATGGTCACTGCAATATTCAACTCACGTCTGCCCACACAACAGTCAGGAGTTGATATGGACCTCATCCAGGAAAAATTCGCCTCGGTGTTCGCCGCCTACCAGGTCGCCACCCAATCCCGCCCGGACGGCGGCGTCCTGCTGACCCTGCGCGCCGCCGACGGCGTGGTGACCCGCCGCGTGCTGTCGTACGCACAACTGCACAGTGCCGAACAGCTGTCCTGGGCCATCAGTGCCATTCGCCGCGACCTGGCCGAACAAGCCAGCGAACTGCCCGTGATCTCGCGGCTGCAAAGCCAGCAGCGCTTCGCCCTGCCAACCTATCGTTGATCGCGGCCCCCCTTCGCGGGGCGCTCCCCGGCCACCAAGGGACTGAGTGGCGCAGGAGCGCCCCGCGAGCCATTTCCCTCAGAGTTCATCAAGCCCCAGGAACCGCCGGGCCCCGGCATCACCGGTAAAGCGTGGCTGCGCGCCGGCTTCGCTGGCGAACAGGCGCAGCGCCAGGCAGAACGGGGTGTCGCCCATGTCCAGCCAGCGGCGGGTAGCGGCGGGCACCACCAGCAGGTCATCCTTCTCGCACAGCACCGCGTAGACGAAGCCGCCCAGGCGCAAGCTGAGCTGGGCTCGACCGCTTATCATCGCGAACACCTCCTCGCTGTCATGCACATGCTCGTCGCGCAGGTCGGCCTGGCCCGGTGCCTGGCCGTCACGGCTGAACACGGCGAAGCTGGCACTGCCATGCTCGGTCATCAAGCGGTCCAATGGTTCGCGGCAGGCGTCCAGCACTTCCTGGGTGCTGCTGCCAGGGCGCAGGCGCACGCCGGGCTGCCAACGACCGAAGCGCACGCCCTGCTCGGCCAGGGTCGCGGCGATGTCCTCGTGGTGGGTCAGCACCTTGTGCGGCAGGTCCGGGCTGGAGGGATCGAATACGCTGAGGATGCTCATCAGGGGTGTTTCCTGCTTTCTTCAAGACAAAGGGCAATGATAACGGCTGCAGCCAGCGCCGCGACGCTGGCCATACCAAAGGTGAAGTGCGGACCCAGCAGTTTCCAGCTGTAGCCCGAGTACAGCGCGCCCAGCGCGCCGCCAGTACCCGACAACGCCGCGTACAGCGCCTGGCCCTGGCCTTGCTGGCGGGCGCCGAAGCTGGCCTGGACGAAGGCGATGCTGGCGGCGTGGAAACAACCAAAGGTAGCCGCGTGCAGCACCTGGGCGAACACCAGCAGCGCCGGCACATCGGCCAGGTTGCCCAGCAGCAGCCAGCGCAGCGCGGCCAGCAGGAAACTCGCCAGCAGCACCCGACGCACCGAGAAGCGCGCGAAGATTCGGCTCATGGCCAGGAACACCAGCACCTCGGCCACCACCCCCAGCGCCCACAGCAGGCCGATGGCACCACGGCTGTAGCCCAGGTGTTCCAGGTGCAGGGTGAGGAAGGTGTAGTACGGCCCGTGGCTCAGTTGCATCAGCGCCACGCAGGCATAGAACGCCAACACCCCAGGCGCCCGTACCTGCTTGAGAAAACCCCCGACTGAGCGCCGTTCGGCGTGCTCCGCTGGCTGCGCGTTGGGCACCCACAGGCTGGCGACGATGATCCCGGCCATGATGGTCACCAGGGCCACCGGGTAGATGTCCAGGCTCAGCCATTCGAACAACCGCCCCAGGCCGACCACGGCGAGAATGAAGCCGATCGAGCCCCACAACCGCACCTGGCTGTAGCGAGCGGTCTGGCCGTGCAGGTGGGCCAGGGTGATAACCTCGAACTGCGGCAGCACCGCGTGCCAGAAGAACGCATGCAAGGCCATCACCAGGGCCAGCCAGGCGTAGCTCTTGCCGAAGAAGATCAACGAGAAGGTCGCCAGGGTCGCCAACGCGCCCAAGCGCACAATAAGCAGGCGCTGGCCGCTACGGTCACCCAGCCAGCCCCACAGATTGGGCGCCACGCAGCGCATCAACATGGGGATGGCCACCAGTTCGCCGATGCGCGCCGGGGAGAAACCCAGGTGGTCGAAGTACAGCGCCAGGAACGGCGCGGTGGAACCGAGCAGGGCGAAGTAGAACAGGTAGAAGCTGGAGAGGCGCCAGTAGGGGATTGGAGGCATTGGGAAGTCCGTTCAGAGGCTTCCGGCCCTATCGCGGGGCAAGCCCGCTCCCCACGCTGGAATTCGTGGGAGCGGGCTTGCCCCGCGATGGAGCCGGGACTGTCAGAGCTGGCCCAGCACCGGGGTGTTGACCCTCACGTCGGCATTCTGCGCCCGGTGACGCAGCAGGTGGTCCATCAGCACGATGGCCATCATCGCCTCGGCGATCGGCGTGGCGCGGATGCCCACGCACGGGTCGTGACGGCCCTTGGTGATGACCTCGACCGGGTTGCCGTCGACGTCGATCGAGCGGCCCGGGGTGGTGATACTCGAGGTCGGCTTGAGCGCCAGGTGGGCGACGATCGGCTGGCCCGAAGAGATGCCGCCGAGGATGCCGCCGGCATTGTTGCTGAGGAAACCGTCTGGGGTCAGCTCGTCACGGTGCTCGGTGCCGCGCTGGGCGACGCTGGCGAAACCGGCGCCGATCTCCACGCCCTTGACCGCGTTGATGCTCATCAGCGCGTGGGCAAGCTCGGCGTCGAGGCGGTCGAAGATCGGCTCGCCCAGGCCCGGCATCACGCCTTCGGCGACCACGGTGATCTTCGCCCCGACCGAGTCCTGGTCGCGGCGCAGCTGGTCCATGTAGGCCTCCAACTCCGGCACCTTGCTCGGGTCGGGGCTGAAGAAGGCATTGTCCTCCACCGAATCCCAGCTCTTGAACGGGATCTCGATCGGGCCGAGCTGGCTCATGTAGCCACGCACGCGAATGCCCTGGGTGGCCAGGTATTTCTTGGCGATGGCGCCGGCGGCCACGCGCATGGCGGTTTCCCGCGCCGAGCTGCGGCCACCGCCACGGTAGTCGCGGATGCCGTACTTGTGGTGGTAGGTGTAGTCGGCGTGGGCCGGGCGGAACAGGTCCTTGATCGCCGAATAGTCCTTGGACTTCTGGTCGGTGTTGCGAATCAGCAGGCCGATCGAGCAGCCGGTGGTGCGCCCTTCGAACACCCCGGAAAGGATTTCCACTTCATCCGGCTCCTGGCGCTGGGTGGTGTGCCGGCTGGTGCCCGGCTTGCGCCGGTCGAGGTCGTGCTGCAGGTCGGCCAGGGAAATGTCCAGGCCGGGCGGGCAGCCGTCGACAATGGCGACCAACGCCGGCCCATGGCTTTCGCCAGCGGTGGTGACAGTGAACAGCTTGCCGTAGGTATTGCCGGACATGGACGCTCCGCGAATCAGCCTGAGGTGAACGAAAGCGCCAGTATACGGAAAACCACGGGGCTGTGGTTGCCTGTACCGGCCTTATCGCGGGGCCAGCGCGCGCCCACGAGGGCGCCCGGGTTCAAGGTCGAGAACCTTCAGCAGGGCGCAAGGTCGAAGCAGCAACTTCCCAGGTAGTGCCCCATCCATGAAGTCGCGCCTCGTCGCCCTGCTCCTGCTGTTCTGCGCCCACCTCGCCCATGCCGCTGCCCCGACCGTGCTGCAACGCCCCATCGAGCTGGACACCGGCCACGGGGTGCTGCACGGCAGCCTGCTGCTACCGCAGCAGGCCACCCCGCCACCGGTGGTACTGATCATCGCCGGCTCCGGCCCCACCGACCGCGACGGCAACAACCCGGCTAGCGGGCGCATCGATAACCTCAAGCGCCTGGCCCTGCTACTGGCCGGCGAGCATATCGCCAGCGTGCGCTACGACAAGCGCGGCGTGGCCGCCAGCCAGCCGGCCAGCCCCGATGAGCGCGACCTCAGCGTCGAAGGCTATGTCGCCGACGTGGTGGCCTGGGGGCAGGCGCTGCGCCACGACCCGCGCTTTGGCCGGCTGATCCTGGTCGGCCACAGCGAAGGCGCGCTGATCGCCAGCCTGGCCGCCGAGCAGGCCGGCGCGAGCGCCGTGATCACCTTGGCCGGCAGCGGCCGTCCGGTGGCCGATGTGCTGCGCGAGCAGCTGGCCCAGCGCCTGCCCCCGGCGCAACTGGGCGCGGGGGTGGCGCTGATCGACCGCCTGCAAGCCGGGCAGACCAGCCTCGACGTGCCCGCGCCGCTGCGCCAGGTGTTCCGCCCCAGCGTGCAGCCCTATCTGATCTCGCTGCTGCGCCAGGACCCGGCAGCGGCCTTCGCCCGCCTCAAGGTGCCGGCCCTGATCATCCAGGGGCGCAACGACGTGCAGGTGGACGTGGCTGACGCCGAGCGGCTCAAGGCGGCCAAACCCGATGCCGAACTGGCCTTGATCGACGGCATGAACCACATGCTGCGCATCAGCCCCAGGGACATGCACCAGCAGCGCGACAGCTACCGCAATCCCGAACTGCCACTGGCGCGAGAACTGGGGGAACGGATGGTGGCCTTCATCCGCGGATTGCCTGCGACGTGACGACCAGGCTCAGGTCTTGGCGGCCTCTGCCGATAACGCGGACAACAAGGCGATGATCGCGGGCGTGCCACGGCGATCGATCAGCCGCCGTGCACCTGAGGAAACCCCTGATGACCGATGCCCCCGCCGCCGAGGCGACTGAAGAACAAACGCCAGAAAGCGCGCCCCTGCCCTGGGCGGACCTTGCCGCAGAGCACTTCCAGCTGTTGCGCCTGGCCCCGCAGCCCACCGACCGCAACAGTGGCGCGCGCCCGTTGCGTTTCGTCCAGTTCGGCTATGCCGAGCGCCATGACAAGGCCCACAGCCTGCTGCGCATGGAAATCCGCCTGCCCGGACAGAAGACCCGCAAGGAGCAGAATCAGCTGGATGTACGGGTCGATCACGAGCAGCGCCTGGTGCGCATCGGCGATTCCGCCGGCCTGCAGCTCGAACCGCTCAACCGCGGGGTCGGCCGCTACCTGCTGGGCCAGGCGGTGCAATGGCTGCAGCAGCGTTGCTCGCACTATCAGGTCGAAGGCATGAGCCTGCCGAACAAGGATGCCCTGAACGAAGACACCCGCCTGCGCCGCGACCATGTGCTGGCCAGCATCGGCCTGCCAGTGGAATACACCGATGGCCAGCTGCTCAAGGGCCGCGTGGTGGAGACGCCGGTGGGCCAGCTCAAAGGTGGCTGGAATACCGAGAAGGTCCAGCGCGTCGATATCCTCGAGGCGGCCGGCATGCTGCAACAGGCCGAGCAGAACCTGGCGGAGAAGGAAGCCCAGTTGCGCGAGCGTGACGAGCGGGTAGCCAAGTACCGCCGTGAGGACAGCGGACTGCGCTTCACCATCACCTGCCTGGTGGCGTTTGCGGTATTCCAGGCAGGCTTGCTGATCTGGATCGCGACCCGCTGACCCACCCTACGCGATCCCTGCAGGAGCGGCCTCGCGCCGCGAAAGGGCCGCAAAGCGGCCCCAGCGATCTTTGCGTCAATACTGTCGTCCTGGGGTTGCTACGCAGCCCTTTGGCGACACGAGGCCGCTCCTACAGGGGAACGGCGTGAATCCGTCAGACCCGCGCCTTGAACAGCTCCTGATGCTGCCGGCACTGCTCGGCGGTCAGCATGAACACGCCGTGCCCGCCGCGCTCGAACTCCAGCCAGGTGAAGTCCACCTCTGGGTACAGCGACGCTACATGCACCTGGCTGTTGCCTACCTCGACGATCATCAAGCCCTTGTCGGTCAGGTGGTCGGCCGCCTCGGCGAGCATGCGCCGCACCAGGTCCAGGCCATCGTTGCCACAGGCCAGGCCCAGCTCGGGTTCGTGGTGGTACTCGGCCGGCATGTCGCCGAAATCCTCGGCATCGACATACGGCGGGTTGGACAGGATCAGATCGAAACGCTGCCCCGGCAACCCGCCGAAGCCATCGCCCTGCACGGTGTAGACCCGCTCATCGAGGCCATGGCGCTCGATGTTCTGATTCGCCACCTCCAGCGCGTCGAACGATAGGTCGGCCAACACCACCTCGGCCTCCTGGAACACGTCGGCGGCGACGATACCGATGCAGCCAGAGCCGGTGCACAGGTCGAGGATGCGCGCAGGCTCGGCGGCCAGCCACGGCTCGAAGCGCTTCTCGATCAGCTCGCCAATCGGCGAGCGCGGTACCAGCACGCGCTCGTCGACGATGAACGACATGCCGCAGAACCACGCCTCGCCCAGCAGGTAGGCGGTGGGCACGCGCTCCTCGATGCGGCGCTTGAGCAAGTGCTGCAGGCGCACCCGCTCGTCATCCTCGAGCGCGCAGTCCAGGTAGCTGTCGGCCACTTCCCAAGGCAGGTGCACGGCGCCGAGCACCAGCAGGCGCGCCTCGTCCCAGGCATTGTCGGCACCGTGGCCAAAGAACAGCTCGTGCTCATGGAAGCGGCTGACCGCCCAGCGGATGTGGTCGCGCAGGGTGCGCAGGCGGGATGTGATCACGGGGTACTCCTTTTCAGACAGGACAAAAGTCTAACAGCCCGCACCGCACAAATGTTCCCTGCGATAGCCGAATGGATAGCCACAAGCCAGTAACCATGCCGCCTGCAATGTCAACCATTCACATTGGCGCCAAGGCAAGGGAGAATAGGTAGACAAAAGCCCTACCCAAGGAGCCCTTGATGTCCGTTCCAACCACGATGTTCCGCCTCACTGGCCGCGACTACCCGCCGGCCAAGCTGAGCCAAGCCAGCCTGATCGTCATCGATGCGCAGAAGGAGTACCTGAGCGGTCCGCTGGCGCTGTCGGGCATGGACGAGGCCGTGGCGAACATTGCCAGGTTGCTCGACGCCGCCCGCAAGGCTGGCCGCCCGATCATCCATGTCCGCCACCTCGGCACCGTCGGCGGTCGCTTCGACCCGCAGGGCCCGGCGGGTGAGTTCATCCCGGGCCTGGAGCCACGCGAAGGCGAAACCGTCATCGAAAAGCGCATGCCCAATGCTTTCAAGAACACCAAGCTGCACGAGACGCTGCAGGCCTTCGGCCCGTTGGACCTGATCGTCTGCGGCTTCATGAGCCACTCCAGCGTCAGCACCACCGTGCGCCGCGCCAAGGACTATGGTTATCGCTGCACCCTGGTCGAGGATGCCTCGGCGACCCGTGACCTGGCGTTCAAGGACAGCGTGATTCCTGCCGCGCAGATCCACCAGTGCGAAATGGCCGTGATGGCCGACAACTTCGCCTGCGTCGCCCCCACCGCCAGCCTGGTCTGAACCACGACCGCCCGGCGGACGGGCGGAACCCCAAGGTGACCCGCAGGTCGAAATCCGGATCAGCACTACCCGATCCTGAGGAATTCGAATGAAGCTCAAAGGCAGTTTCGATGCCAAGCGCCTGCGCCAGCGCGAGCCGAGCAACTGGGGCGCGCGCACCGCCGCGGCACTCTCGGTACTGCTGGCCACCCTGGGCATCCTGCTGGCCATGGCCGGCTTCGCCGGCTTGCTGGGCAACTACGCCGCCCTGGCCGAACTCAATGCCAACCGTCCATTGTCGGCGACACTGACCGTCATCGGGCTGGCCCTGCTGTACTTCGGCGTGCGCCTCTGGCGGCGCAGCCGTATCCGCCTGCGCCGCGGGCGCGAACTGAACCTGTCGCCGCACCTGATGAAGAAGCACGACTGACCGATTTACCCATCCCCTGTAGGAGCGGCCTTGTGTCGCGAAAGGGCCGCGCAGCGGCCCCGGCGTTCCTTGCATCAACGCTGAAATCCTGGGGCCGCTTTGCGGCCCTTTCGCGACACAAGGTGATCTGGTCAAGTAATTTTGGACACCGGTTAAGGTTCATGCTGCTGCCCTGAGC